>JAYNYK010000039.1:0-25463 GCA_038102985.1 Halieaceae bacterium | reverse complement strand
GAGAATCGAAGACGATTAACTCATCATGTAACTGACTAGCGCGCTCCTCCTCATCAGGCGTCAACCCAAAGTCGTACCACGTCGCTGGCTTTTGCATAAAAGTGTGGGGGTTGGTCACGGTGTTCTTCACTTCGCTTCTTTTAAGGGAGCTCCGTTTTGAAGCCTTTCTGTCATGGTATCCCGCATCACAAACTTCTGAATCTTGCCGGTCACGGTCATCGGATACTCATCAACAAAGTCGATGTAACGCGGGATCTTGAAGTGGGTGATCTTGTCTCGACAGTAATCCTTCACGTCGTCGGCGGAGAGGTCGTGGCCGGCATTGAGTTGAATCCAGGCGCAGACCTCCTCACCCATTTTTTCATCCGGAATGCCGAACACCTGCACCTCGGAGATGGCGGGGTGTTGATATAGAAACTCCTCAATCTCTCTCGGGTAAATGTTCTCGCCGCCCCGGATAATCATGTCTTTGATTCGGCCGACAATCTGTACGTAACCGTCCTGATCCATCACCGCGAGGTCCCCCGAATGCAGCCAACCGCCCGCATCAATGGTCTCGGCGGTGCGCTCGGGGTCATTCCAGTAACCCTGCATGACCGAGTAACCGCGCGTGCAGATCTCACCCTTCTCGCCGATGGGCAACACGTGCCCCGCGTCATTGATAACCTTGATCTCCACCCACGGTACCGCGCGACCCACCGTTTCGGTTCGTCTTTCCAGTGAGTCGTCGGGCAGGGTCATGTTGTTGATGGGGCTCACCTCGGTTTGGCCGTAACCGATCAAAATATCCCTCATGTGCATCTCGGAAATCAGCCGCCGCATGACCTCTACCGGGCAGGGTGCGCCCGCCATGATCCCCGTGCGCAGAGTCGACATATCGAACGAGGAAAACTCGGGGTGGTCCAGCTCCATGATGAACATGGTTGGCACGCCGTGAAGTGCAGTGCAGCGCTCCTCTTGCACTGTCTTAAGGGTATCGAGTGGGTCAAACGCTTCTCCGGGAAACACCATCGTCGAACCGTGGGCGACGCAGGCCAGCACCGATAGCACCATGCCAAAACAATGGTAGAGCGGGACGGGAATACACAGTCTGTCTTCTGGGCTCAGGCCCATCGCCGCGCCCGTGAGATAACCGTTATTAAGAATATTGCAGTGCGACAGCGTTGCGCCCTTGGGATTACCCGTGGTCCCGCTCGTGAACTGTATATTAATGGCGTCGTCGGGTCGTAATTCCGCGGCCAGCGCCGCGAGGCGCGCGTGGTGCTCGGCGGCTCCCATGGCACACACGTCGTCGAAGTTGAGCATGCCCGGGCTCTTCTCCTTGCCCATGCGAATAACCCGTTTTAGATGCGGCAGCGTCTTGGATTGAAGCGCACAGGGCTCGCAGTCGGCCAATTCGGGAGCGAGCGTTTGCAGCATGCCGAGATAGTCACTGCTTTTGAACTGCTCCGCAGTGATGATGGTGTCGCACTCAACTTTATTGAGCGCGTATTCCAGCTCGTAGGTTCGATACGCGGGGTTGATGCACACCATAATGGCGCCGATCTTGGCAGTGGCCAGCTGCACCATTACCCACTCGGCGCTATTCGGACCCCATATCCCAACTCGATCCCCCACTTGCACGCCCAGCGCCAACAGTCCCGTGGCCAGGCTATTCACCTGCTCCCGGAGTTGATGATATGACCAACGCACATTCTGATGGCGCACCACCAGGGCGTCCACTTCTGGATTGGACTCGCAGGTGCGATCGAAATAGTTGCCGATCGTTTCGTAAATAATTTGCGAATCGGAAGCACCGCAGTAATAGCTCTGTGTGAGTTTTTTCATTCGTTTTGACTCGTCTTCATCAGTGATCAACTAAAACACCTCCTAGCGACGCAGCAAATATAGAGCTTCGGAGATTCAGCGACTCAAGATAGCCAGCGTGATCGCAGCAACGTCATTCCCAATATAACCACCGCCATTCTCGGCGAGCCCGCAGGAGGCGCCTTGTACCTGCCGGCGATCTGCCTCACCTCTTAACTGCCAAACCAGCTCCACTATTTGCGAGGCGCCGGTTGCGCCCACCGGGTGGCCTTTCCTCATCAAACCACCAGACGTGTTCACTGGAATGCGTCCACCCAAACCAGTCGCTCCAGACGCGGCCAGTTCACCACCCGCTCCTGGACCGCACAATCCCAAGTATTCGTAGTACATGATTTCAGAAATTGCCGAGGCGTCATGTAACTCGATCACATCGAGCTCCTCCGGCCCAATTCCGGCGAGCTCATAAATCGCGTTGGCGGCACTTTGCGGGGGCGCGATATCGCTCGCCACATCGTAGTTGTAGCCGCTAGTGAGAGTGGCCGCCTCCACTTTGACCATACGTGACAAGCCGAGCTGCTTCGCCTTCTGCTCGCTGACCACGATGACTGCAGCCGCACCGTCGCCAATGGGAGAACACATGGGTAACGTGAGCGGATACAGGATTTCCCTTGCCGCCAGTACGTCGTCTATTGACAGTACCCCGCGAAATTGCGCGAAGGGGTTTAATGCGCCGTGCTGCGAGTTCTTCGCTACAACGGCCGCCAAATGCGATAACGAGGTGCCGTGACGCTCCATGTGAGTCAGCGCCCAATCCGCATAAATATCGACAAAAAGGGAGCGCGTGGTTCCTGCACCGCCAGCGTCGAGGTCGTATCCCATTTGAGTTCTTCGCGCTTGTGCCCGGCCAAGCAATTCATCAGCGCACTCCACATCAACACCGCCGGTGAACACCGAAAAAGTACGCTGCTTGTCCTCGGCATAGAGCTTTTCCATTCCCAAGGCCAGCACCACGTCATGCCCCCCCAGTGAGACCATCGAGCAGGCTTGCTGAAAAGCGGTACCTGAAGATGCACAGGCATTCTCCACGTTGACCACGGGGATATGCCCCAGCCCCATTTCACGCAATACGATCTGACCCGGCACGCATACCTGACCAGAAATAACACCCGCACCGACGTTACCCACCCAGGCCGCTTCAATTTCCGACTGATTCAGGCCCGCATCCGCTAACGCTTTGGTAAACGCCTCGCCGGCCAATGATTTGAGGTTTCGGTCGAGGTGCTTACCAAAAGACGTCATGCCCACGCCGGCAATGTAGGCCTTTTGTTGCATCAATTAACGCCTCGGGCCAGGTCTGACCAATACGGTTTGCGCAATTCAGTTTTTAGGACTTTCCCAACTGGGCTTTTAGGTAGCTCCAATACGAAGTCGACACTTTTGGGGGCCTTTACAGAACCGAGCTTGTCTTTCACCGCAGCGATCAACTCCGCTTCGGTCGCTTCCGCGTTGGGGCGCAACAAGACCACCGCTTTGACCGCCTCACCCCATTTATCATCAGGCACACCGATTACCGCGCACTCCTGCACAGCGGCGTTTTCAGCAATTACCTGCTCGACCTCGTTGGGGTAAACATTAAAGCCGCCTGAAATAATCATGTCCTTGCTGCGATCCACAATGCGGATGTATCCGTCGTGAGACATCACGCCCACATCGCCCGTCCACAGCCACCCGTTTTTATGCGCCTCAGCCGTAGCCTCAGGGTTATCCAGATAGCCTAATGTCACCAGTCTACCTCTCACGCAGATCTCCCCCGGCTCGCCTCGGGCCACCTCTTTACCGTCTTCACCCAGAATCTTTACCTGATTGAAAATAGCCGGCCGACCGATGCCTGCGAGTCGATCTTCATTAATAGCGCCATCGGCATCCATGTAATCCCAAGGCGCTTTTAGCGTAATGGCTGCGGGCGCCTCGGTCTGACCATATGCCTCCGTCATGCACGGACCAAAAACCTTGCAGGCCTCCTTCAGTTTTTCCAAAGAGGTCGGCGCTGCGCCCACCATAAAGTGCTGCAAAGTGCCGTAATCGAAATTGGTCACCTTCTCTTCCGCCAACATCATGTACAACACCGTGGGCGGTAAGAACAAGTGCGTCACCTTGTGCTGCTCGATGTCCTGCATGATTGCCAGCGGTGCAACCTCGCTACAAATGACGTTCTTGCCGCCGCGAGGAAAGTGCAGGCAACCCATGATGCCGGCCGAATGCGTCATCGGCGCTACCACCAGGTGAACGCTGTTTTCCCGGTATGAAAAATGGGCATGATAGTTCTGGAAAAACGTCTCCAACGCGGCGTGATTCATCAATACGCCTTTGGATTTACCGGTGGTGCCACCCGTGCCAAAAATCGCGGCTAGTTGATCAACCTGCTCTTCCTCGGGCTCATGGCTCTCTGGTTGACCCTCGCAAAAAGACGGAAGGCTTTGACCGACCGACCCCTCACCATCAATACAAACGAACGCCGAGATTGAAGGTACAGCCTGAGCGATTTGCGTTACTTCGTCATTGAATTGGCATGAATAGAAAAGCACCCGCATGTCGAAGCGATCCGCCAAATCGATATTGGCCTCAGCGCTATTGCGCGGGTTGATGGGCAACCACACCCCTTCCGCCCTCATTAGTCCCAACAACGCGAGCCACGCCTCATTGCAGTTTGGAGCGTAGACCCCTACGCGAGAACCGGCGGCATAACCATTACCTGCCAGAGCGCCCGCAATGCGATGAATTTCGGCATCAGCGGCCGAGTAGCTGTACGTGGAGTTCGCGTCCACAAAAGCGTCGTTTTGCGGGTAATAGCGGGCGCCCTGGTTCCAAAAATCGATGATTCTCATGACTCTAGAGTGCCCCCTCGTCGCGGATTAGCAGCTGAGGACCTCGGGCCGCGGGACTAAATCGCCCCGCGAAACACAGGTCCTAAACCCGTCACGCATCGGTTTCAGTGACTTTCACAGGAAGAAAGGTTTTCAACTGACCCAACAAGTACCTCCAGCCTACCGCTTGGCAGGGGCTGGTAAAGCCAGCAAGATTCGGACCGTCCGCTACCAACTTAACGGCGGTCGCCGCCTGATAAAGACCGGTCTGGGTGTACGGGCTAGTGCTCTGAATCACCACTTTTCTGCCGCCGGCAGATCCCGTACCAACAGCAATATCACAACTGCGATGGATGCGCGTGAGTTCTCTGGGCGGCATGAAGGGCTCGATGCTATCAACAATGCCATCCAGAGCCGCTTTCTGCTCCGCCTTGGGGAGCGAGCGCACGTCATTCTCAAATTGTTGCTGAAGTTGAATGACGCCCTCCATCAGTTCTCTGTCGGTATTGCCACTGAGCTGCCGCAACGTTGTCACCTGAGGATGCCCCTGGTAAACCAGAGGTAAATTGCCCCCCGCCCAGGGGTGCATGAGCTGCGCGCAGGCAAAGCCGGGCACCTGCACATCGTAGCCTTTGCCAGGGGGCCACGATTCCAACGCGTTGTGTTTTAGGTACCGTGCATCGTGACTGAACAGACTATAGATGGACTGTGTCGAAGCAAATGTCGGCACAAAGGTTCCCGCGGTCACCACCTCAAAGGTGTCCAAATCGCCCTCCTCCAGCAACATCTGGAGCGCGATTTCGGCCGGCGTGTACATGTAAGCCGTGCAAGGGGCGAGCGCCAAACCCGCGCCGCTAAACGCTTCGCCGTAGCGCAGTTTCAGCATTTCGACGTAGGCGGGCTCCCCCGTTGTATCGATGTAATGCACGCCCGCCGCAAGCGCAGCCTGCACCACCGGCTCCCCAAAACGCTCAAAAGGCCCCACAATATTGCAGACCACCTTCCTCCCCTGAAAGAGCTCGGTCAACGCCTCTACAGAATGCTCAACTGCAACAACTTCGTAGTCAGCCGTTTCTACCCCCGGCAGATGATCCATTACCTCCTGAATACGGTCAGCGCTCCGACCTGCCGCGACAAAGGGCACCTGATACTGGCGCAAAAACTCACAGACCAGGCGACCCGTGTAACCGCTGGCTCCATATACCACCACTGGCTTGATATCGCTCATTCCCCTATCCCCCTAAACGTCTCGCTTGCATTATATTTTCATAAATCAGTCGGGCTTGCCTGTCATTCCGCGCAATCCAAAGGTCCTCGGAAAACACACCCATTTCAATCCTGCGCATTCGCCCCCTCATGCGACCTCATAAACCAGCAAAGCGCCTCAGCGTCATGCGGCCAGGGCTCATCCAAAAAATACTGGGTCGAACGCGCATGTATGGCACTCGATACGCCGGTTCGCAGTAATCTCTCTGCAGAGCGCAACAACTCGGTTTTGGGGGGTACCGCTATCGAATCGGACGCGGTAGATCGTCCGCACACTGTCGCAGCGTGCGCCGATTTCGGCTCATCGTCGTTTGGCCAATAAGACCATAGTCCAGTTCCACGATCGAGCTTGTACGCTGGCAAGAGCCTATCGCCCCATTCAGCCACCATTGCTAGAGCACTTAAAATGTAATCGGCATCACCCGGAGTGTGAAGCCAATGAAGATTGAAGCGTAACCACCCGGGTCGCAGGCAACCGAAACCAAGTCTGACCTGATGAGCGAGGGCGCTGGACATTGCTGGTTGCAGATTGAGTAACGAATGGCCGTAAGGGCCCGCGCAAGAGCAGCCTCCCCTGGCCTGAATGCCAAAGAGATCATTGAGCAGTCTCACAACGAAACCGTAATGCAACTCTCCCCGCTCAGACTTCACTCGAATTGAAAACACGGGCAGCCGATCTTCACGATCCGGCCCAAGTAGCTCCACTCCCGGAATAGCCCTCAGGGCGCAGAGCGCCTTGCGGACGTGGTCGGCCTCGAGTTGCTCGATGATCTCGAAACCAACATGATGCGTCACGGACAGTGCCATCGCACCTCGAATGGATTCAACAATACCTGGCGTTCCTCCCTCTTCTCTGTGCTCCAGGTCGCCATGCCACTCGTGAGCGTCAGGCGAAACATAACTGACCGTGCCCCCACCGACGAGATGCGGTACTTGGCAGCGAACCAGCTTCTTCTTCACAGCCAGCACGCCACAGCTCCCCGGTCCACCGATCAACTTGTGTGGGGAGAGCACCACCGCATCAATTGGCGCATCCGGCCAATTCAAATCGATCGGCATGTAGGGCGCCGCCGCCGCATAGTCCCATATGGCAATGGCACCATGATTTTTCAGTAGCTTGGTGATGCCCCTAACATCAGATCGCACCCCGGTCACGTTGGAGGCCGCGGCAAAGCTCCCAATAACCAAAGGGCAGCCTTGCGCTTCGACGAGCACTTCTCTCAAGGCCAGCTGATCAATGTTACCCGCGTCGTCGAGAGGCACACGAACAACATCCGCTAACGACTCGCGCCACGGAAGTTCATTCGAGTGATGCTCATAGGGGCCGACAATCACCATCGGCCTCGCTGAACTGGGCGGGCGTGCTGTGGGGCCAGGCGCGCCAGAGGCTCGTAGCCCCAACACATGTACCAATAAGTTGATTGCGCTTGTCGCCCCGAAGCCATCGAAGATCAGCGCGTCATCTGCACCGGCGTTCAAGGCCTGCTTAAACGCGGAGCGAGCCCAATCCCTAAACTGCCCGGTATATCTGCCCGTGTCTGATGCTTCGGAGTGCGTGTTGGCATAGAAGGGCAATACGCTCTCTAGAATAGCACCTTCAATTAGCCCTAGTGCGCGCCCAGAAGCTGTGAAATCACAGTAAACAAGAGGTTTAATGCCGAACGGCGTGTCCAGCGTTGCATCAGCACCAATGACGTCGGAGCGGAGTTCATCAAGCCCCTCGAGAGCGTCGAGTGCGGCCTGAAACTGACTGATCTCGCTCATAATCCCAATCGCAAAGCGCCTTTACTGGCGGTAATATTAGTGCGCTTCGCAAGAATTTTTCGTGCAAATCTAACTCGTAAATTTCATAATATGATTTTAATGCTTTTATATTGGTCGTAATTCGCTCAAAACGTGCGTAGGGTAGACATGGAAAAGGCAGCCAACCAGACCATCGATCGTATCGATCGAAAACTCATGCGCGCATTGCAACGCGACAATGCCGAGGCCATATCCGATCTCGCTGAGCGATGCGGACTGTCTCGCTCAGCGTGCAGCCGACGCATCAGTCGTCTGGAGAAATTAGGATTCATCAAAAGCCATGTCGCGTTGCTGGACCAAGAAAAACTCGGCCTTGGCCTCACGGTATTTGTCATGATCAAAACTAACCAACACAATGCCGGGTGGTCTCAACAATTTCAAAATGTGCTGGACGAACTGACCGGCGTCATCGAGGCTCACCGTATGGGCGGTGAGGTCGATTATTTATTGAAGGCTGTCGTGGCAGATATGGCGGGCTACGATTTGCTCTACCAACAGCTGATTAAGGCCGACCTCTTTGATGTGAGCGCCAGCTTTGTGATGGAGACGATGAAAAACACCACGGAGCTGCCGCTCTCGTAACAAAAGAATCGTTAATCTATAAAGTCCGAAATGCGGTTGACGTGTATCCAAGCTTGTCAGCCTGCAAACCTTCTGTCAGTGCACTCTGCTACCGCCGATCCAAGTGCCCAGCACTTTTATCTGACCGATCTCGTCTCTGGGCACCTTGCGCGGATCGGATTCGAGTAGCACAAAATCTGCCAATTTCCCTGGTTCCAGGCTGCCAATTTCATGATCGGACATGGTCTGCCATGCGGGCGCAGCGGTAATCGCTTTAAGGGCCGCCTCGACCGATGCAGCCTCCGCGGGGGCCAGTATTTCTCCTGACGAACCGTGCAGTTTTCGATCCACGGCGACCTGCATCATCTGTAATGGGGTCAATGCGGATACCGGGTAATCCGAGTGGAGTGAGAACGGTATATTTGCCCTCTCAAAACTGCCAGCTCGGTCCAATTTTTTGGCTTTTTCGGGGCCGAAGACCGTCTCTATGAATGCCCTGCCCCAATACCGCACATGCGCGATCAAAAAGGAACATGAGATGCCATTGGCTTTGAGCTCGATCAACTGGTCATCCTGCACCATCGAACAATGTTCAATTCTCGGACGACTCACCTCAGCGCCTGCTGCTCGCGCTCTTTTGACCGCCTCAATAATATTGTCTATGCCCGCATCCCCATTGCCGTGGATCGCCAATTGCCCGCCGCGGCGGGAACCGTTCACGACAGCCTGATAGAGCGCCTCCTGATCCATATATACCAAGCCATGAGTGTCACGGCCCGCGTACGGATCTCGTTGCAATCCCGTGAACGCCTGATTAGAGCCATCCGCCACCGCCTTCCAGCCGACAATGCGCGTCTTAGAGTCCCCTCGTCCCGGCCCAATATCTGCTTTTTCAAAATCGTCCAGGGACTGCCACAACAGATAACTTCGGGTCCTTAAGGGAAACTCGATACTGTGTCCCAGCCGCTCCACCATTTGCCAGTCTTTTGGCGTTGCGACAGAGGCAAGCCCCACGGTGGTTACACCGTGACTAACCCATTCTCTCGCCAGATTCACGCTCCCGGCATACCGATCAAATAACTGAAAGGGCTCAATCTGGTCTAGGGCCTGCGTCAACGCCGTGAGTCCCGCAATGTTGCCATCGGGCGAACCATCATCAAATCGACCATATTCAGAATCAGACGGATCGACGGTCGTAGCGTCGATGTTCAAGCGCGCCAGCATGATGGAATTAACGGTCATGCGGTGCCCGCCCGCATGCCAGACAACCACCGGCTCGACTCTCGAGATAGCATCGAGGTGCTTGATAGTCAGCGAGGGCTCAGAGAAAGATTGCGTGGCCAAATCCAAGCCAATGTATAAGTGCCAGTCGCGTTCGTTCTCTGCCAACAAACTCATGGCGCGCAGTGCGTCTTCGACTGCAACAAAACGCGTGATGCCAACGTCTTCAAAAACACTGGTTGCTACACCAACAATCGGATGCGCGTGAGGGTCAATAAAACCCGGCACAATCGTCAATCCACTGATATCGACCCGTTGGGCATCCGGCCCTGCTAGCGCATCGAGGTCAGCTCTATCGCCCACCGCTAGAATCATATCCCCTTTAATCGCCAACGCTTCTGCTTCGTTAAATGCCGCATCCAGCGTTAGCACTGTGCCGCCATGGAATAGGGTTATCGGTTGATCGGGGGCGTCGACGACGGAAGCAGATGATTGCGCAAAAAGCCACGGCGAGACCAGCAACGCTATCAAGTTTATGCCCTGTAAGAAGAACTTGATCCGTTTTAGAGACAATGCCCCGACGCGGATTTTTTGATCCATTCCAATCAAAGCTTTCAAGATCTCACCGCCCCTGCTAATAAAATCGAAAGAAAAAAGTTTCAGCCTGCGCCAACCACGCCAAAAGTACGCAATCGATACCGCCACTAATTTACCCGACTTACCAATCGAGGCCCAAAAGTCTTGCCCCAACAAATCACGTGCCAATAATTGGCGCTTACAAAAGCGGGTCGTTGTTCCGCATCACTCTGAGCCATCACGCAAGAATCCTGTGCAACCGGCTGGGCCAAACGTTATGCTCGATTGCGGACTTTCTAGAGCGTGGCCCCATGAAATCACTCTCTGCTAAAACTGCCCTGGTCACCGGAGGCGCCTCAGGCATTGGATTGGCTTTCGCTAAAGCTTGCATTGCTAATAGCATGCAGGCCCTGGTGCTCGATCGAGACGACGATAAACTCGGGGCAATTCTCAAGGATCCAGTACTCAAAGATAAACCCGTGAAGATACTGCAGTGCGACATCACCAATGACGCCGATCTGGCGCGCGCTGAAAAATTTGCCCGAGAAGAATTCGGATCAATCAATTTACTGATCAATAACGCCGGCGTTTTCTCCAAGGGCGGCGTGGGCAATTTATCGCTTGCCGACTGGCGTCGCGTGATTGATATCAATGTGTTGGGCGCGATTACCTGCGTAGAAACGTTTTTGTCGCACCTGCAAGAAAATTCAGGCGATGCGCACATTGTGAATGTTGCATCGGTGGCCGGACATGCGGGGTTTAGCGGGCTGGCGGCCTATTGCACCACCAAGCATGCTCTTGTTGGCTACACCGAGTCGCTGTATCACGAACTCAAACCGCAGGGAATCGGGGTATCGGCGCTCTGCCCGGGATTCGTCAATACACATATTTTGACCAACCAGATTTCTGGTAGCGGTGACGATGGCGAGTTGCAACAGGCTATTTCACGCGGCATGTCTGCCGATACGGTAGCAGCATTTGCACTCGAGCAAGTGCTGCGTGGCGCGCTCTATATCTTCACGCATCCGGGTACAGAAAACGAAGTGTTGGAGCGCACACCGCTGCTCCAATCTGCCTTCACATTGACGCGGAGCAGCGATTTAATTAATGGGGAGCCAGACGCGCAGCGCCAGGCAAGTCGCCAAACTACCGAGCACCTCCAAAATTAAATAGCAGGTCCCGGTCTAATCTGAGACCCATCGGAGAAACGCGAAAACCTGAAGCGCGACAGATCAAAAGGCTGAGCAACATTCGCCACCAAACCGGCCATGACTTTACCCGCACCGGGACCGATACCAAATCCATGTCCACTAAACCCTGTCGCGAGGAACAATCCTGGTACTGCTTCAATCCGATCCATAACAGGAACGACATCAGGGGTCGCGTCAATCATGCCCGCCCAAGATTGAGCAAAACCCAGTTCCGCGAACTGGGGCACGTGCTTCGCAAGGCGCTTACGAATCTTTGCAAGACCGCGCGCAGAAGGGCTGGGATTCATAACGCGATGTTGTTCAAATGGCGATTCTTGGTCACCAGCCCAACGCCGCTTAAAAATACTCTGCTGCGTCACATCCCTCCCCAGTGAAATGCTCAACTCGCTGGCTACGCCTACAGAATTCTTAAATGCCCTGAGAAAACGAAAGCTATTGGCGCCTATACAGTGCTCTGTATGACCCGTCGCAATGGTGTAGCCGCCGTCTTCTCGGCGCCTTAAAAAGACATCACCGATGCCGATTGCGCCCTGGAAAAACTCGGGAGCCGGGTCTGTTCTCACGACAGTCCCTTTCACTCCCAATTGCGGCAGTCGTATGCCCAGATTATCCAAGAACAATGAGGACCATATACCACCAGCGACAACAACCTGAGACGCACGCACTTCACCTTCCTCGGTCACAACCGCACAAATTTCACCCGCACGTCGCTCCAGCGTGCGAACCGCACACTGCTCTCTAATCAAACCTCCTCTCGACTGGACTCCTCGTGCGATAGCCGGAACCGCTAAAAATGGTTCAGCCCGCCCGTCACTCGGCGTAAAAAGGGCCCCTTCCCAATGATCGCCAGGCACTTTCACGTGATCAGAGAGCTGTGCACGCGTGAGCAAACGAGTATCCAAGTCATGATGCTTCGCCACCTCGATCCAGGACTCAAAGTCAGCAAGCTCTGTCTCGCTGTCAGTCAGCGCCATCACGCCTCGTCTTTTAAAACCAAGAGGCTCATCCAGTTGCGCCGACAATTCCTCCCAACAACGCAAACTCTCTATGGCTATGGGTACTTCATCCGCATCGCGCCCGGTCACTCTGACCCAGCCCCAGTTGCGACTGGATTGCTCCCCGGCAATGCGGCCTTTCTCGCAAATCAGGACTGAAAAGCCTGCCTCTAATAAATAGTACGCGGTGGATACACCTATAACGCCGCCACCAACTACTACAACATCCACCGCTTCAGGGAGTGGATCTCGAAAAGTCACCGCAGAACGCTCGCTTAATGGGTACACAGTCTTTCCTTGTGCATTGCAACTTTGCTATCGCTACCGGGCGCGCAGTGACAGCACGCCGCCATTTCTGCAACCCCGCTTTCGACACAGCTTAAGACAATCTCGAAGAGCGTATGCCCAGTAGTAGTCGAAAGGCGCGCTGCGATCAAGAAAAGCTTTTGACAGGCTGACAAATGAACTTGGCCGCGCACGCAGCGTGCGTGGTCACTGCCATGTTGTGCGTCCATTGCACCCTATGCCCGCAGCAAGTAAGTTAGGCTTGGAAAAACCTCTTAGTCAGTGCAGGTATGAGCGACCTACTAATGAAACTGTTCTTGTCTCCTGCGCTTGCTACCATTCTGCTAGCAGCTCCGCAGATTCAAGCGGCACAGCTCCCCGGTTCTGACTACACCGCGCAGGTCGCAGCGGCTATTGTCGATTTCAACTTTCGCGATATCCCCCCAGAAATACTCAATACCGCTGACACTTTAATCGCCGATTCTCTGGCGGTTACGGTCGGCGCTCATCACATCGCGCTGCTTAACCAGCTCGAATCAATTCTCGAGGTGGACAGCGGAGAAAGCCTGATATTGCACTCGGGGCGTAGAGGAAGTCTTCTGGAAGCGGTTTACCTCAATGCTCTGGCAGCCAACATGCTGGACTTTGATGATTCACATATCGAAACTGGCCATCCGGGAGCCAGTATTATCCAGCCGGCGCTAGTCCTCGCTGAGAAGCACGGCAAAAGCCGCGAGGAACTGGTTGAGGCGATTGTTGCCGGTTACGAGTTCAATATTCGCTGGGCGCGCGCCGCTTTCAACTTCCCTGATAAGTTTTCAGGCCCATGGTCATCCAGTCTACTGCAGGCATATGGCACCACTGTGATGGCGTCAAAGCTATTGGATCTCGACGAGAGCCAAGTCCGTCGTGCGTTATTTTTTATGGCTGCCAACATGCCACTGCCTGTCAATCAGAAGGTAGGGATCCTTCCCGGCCAAACCCTTAGCTCTCTCAAAAATAATTACGGATATGCAGCCCAAGGGGCCGTACTGGCAGTGCTTACCGCGCTCACGGATGCGCAAGCGGAAGAAACTGTGCTCGACGGGGACCAGGCACTGTGGCGAATGATGGCCGTGCCGCAGTTCAATCCGCAGTACCTGCTAGCAGATCTTGGTCAGACGTGGGAAATCGAGCAAGTACAACTCAAACCCTATGCGGCTTGCCGTTACATGCATTCGGCGTTGGACGCCCTGCTGAGCATTCAACACCAGATAGGTGAAAACGATATCGCTGCGATTGAGGTCCACACCTATGAAATGGCCTACAACGCACTCCCCAACGCTCACCCAAAAAATTTGCTGCAGTTGCAATTCAGCCTACCGCAAATTTTCGGCATGGCACTGATGGGTGAGTCCTTGATTGATATTCGAGAGTCTGACATCAACAACGCCGCCGCGAGAGAAATCGCAAAAAAAGTATCGCTGCACCAGGACGCGCGATATCAAGAACTATTCAAAAAAAATATGCTCCCGGCTCGAGTCGTTGTGATGTTGGAAAATGGCGAGGAAATCTCCAAGGAAGTGTTGGTCGCCAAAGGCGAGTCAAGCAACCCAATGACCGATCAGGAACACCAGCACAAAGTCAGCGAGCTGATTGCCTCCAGCCCGCATGCTACGGTGAGAGAATACGCGTATCGCATCATCTCAGCAGAGGAACCCGAATCGTGAACATCTCTGTAGACCGCTTGCGATGCTACGGCATCGCCCTCCTCTTGCTTTGCTTCACCACGCCGAGTCTCGGCGCGGAAGGAAGCGTTCTGTTTGAGAATGTTTATGTCTGGGACGGCGTCAGCACCACTCGCTCATCGCTTACAAACGTCCTGGTTGAGGATGACTCAATCGCGGCTGTAGGCATCGATGTGAGCGATACCAGCGCTTACGAGCGGATTAATGGCGGCGGACGCACTTTAATGCCAGGCCTCATTGATTCTCATGTTCATTTGACCCACACCTTTGCCGGCCCGGGCGTGCAAGGACTGGAGATGATGACCTGGGAGGAAATCGGCGCGGTGGCAGTTGCGTCAGCCCGAGAGCATCTGATGAACGGATTTACGACAGTGCGTGATATGGGAGGCATGAGCACTGGATTCAAGCGCCACATCGATAGCGGCCTCCTGGTGGGGCCACGCATTTATGCAGCGGGTGGATATATCACTCAGACTGGCGGACACGGTGACTTTCGTCTCCGCTCCCAACCCAATTCAGCTTATTCAGGGGTGCAGCACTCTAACCTCGAGCGCCTTGGAATAGCGCGCTTTGCTGATGGTGTGCCGGAAATGCTGACCGCTGTGCGGGAGAATTTTGCGGGGGGCGCTGCGTACATCAAGATCCATGCAGGCGGGGGGGTTTCCACGGAAAAAGATCCGCTACACACGCTGCAATATACCCCAGAGGAATTGAAAGCCGCCAACCGCGCTGTAGAGAATTGGGATTCTTACTGGACGGTTCACTCCTACTACCCACACAGCACTAACCAAGCACTGGATGCTGGCGCCCGGTGTATAGATCACGGTCAATTAGTTGATGATGCCACCATGGCCCGTATCGCGAGAGAGGGCGCTTTCCTATCCGCTAATCTCGCAGGGATGAGCGAGGACTTATTCAAACACCCTTACTATGGCAATCCTGCCAATCCGGCACATCACAAAGCCAGGCAGTTTGTTGATGGCTCAAAAGACTTTGTTCGACTGGTCAAAGAGCACAAACCAAAGCGAGTTTTCAACTCCGACGTGGTCTTTTCGTCCCGTGAGTTTTTTCGACAACACATGGACTATGAAAAGTACATCAGTGGCCAATGGTTCGGCATCCATGACACCTTAGTTGGAATGACATCGCGGGCCGGCGAGCTGGCCCGCCTAACCGGCAAGCTCAATCCCTATCCAAGAAAGCTTGGCGTGATAGAGCCCGGGGCTTATGCGGACATCCTGCTGGTAGATGGCAACCCCCTTGAGGATCTGGCCGCGATTGGTGCGCATCCGGGTTGGTTCGAGGCGCCCGTCAGGTCCGAAGATGTGATGTCCATCAGATTAATCATGAAAGGCGGCGTGGTGTATAAAAACACGTTGCCGCGGGCACCTTAACCGATGACCGACACACCTGAATTTGTCGGCAAGGTTGCACTTGTCACTGGCGCGGCAAGCGGCATAGGTGCAGCGACGGCGCAGGCGTTTGCATATGCTGGAGCGAGCGTTGTGCTGTGCGACACCAACCCTGAAGTTGAGACAATGGCGCTGAGCATGGCCGAGACAGGCCTGCATACTACCGCTGTGATTGGTGATACCAGTAACGCCAATGATTGCGCAGCGATGGTGGAACATGCACTCAGCCAATACGGGCGTCTGGACTTTTCTTTCAATAACGCAGGGATTGGAAGTCGGATGCGCCCGATTGACCAGATCGACGAGAACAGTTGGCAGCGCATGGTTTCCATTAACCTCACTGGGGTATTCCTCTGTATGAGGGAGCAAATTCCAGCCATGACCGCCTCAGGGGGCGGCGTCATTGTCAACAACTCCTCGGTATTGGGTCTGCGGGCAATCCCCGAAACCAGCCTCGAGTACACAGCCGCCAAGCACGGCGTGATCGGACTGACCCGCCAAGCGGCACTGAACCACGCCCAAGACAACATCCGTTGCGTGGCCGTATGTCCGGGCTTCATCGAGACGCCACTGACAACGCCGGGAACCAGTATTGATATTGACGAGGAATCGCAGCGTTGGTTTGTGGAGCGGACCCCTCTGGGCCGACCGGGTCAGCCTGAGGACATTGCTGACACCGTCATGATGCTTTGCTCAGAGCGATCTCGCTTCGTCACAGGTGTGTCACTTTTAGTAGATGGCGGCTTTTCAGGGACATGAGCCGATGAACTACGCCCAACACATGGCCCGCCACGGGCTCCCAGTCACCCTGCTAGTCGGACAGACTGGTTTTTTGCGGGAAGACATGAAAATGCTGATTTACTTGCCCTCAGCCGGCAGTGCTGACGGCAAAACTGCCGAAAAGGACAAGCCCCGAACGCTCTTCTCGCGTTCAAATCAATTAACCACTCCCGAGGATTAGAAAAATGGATAACCGCCCCTCCAGTACGATCAAGAAGTTGTGCGCAGCGATCGCCTTATCACAGTTGGCCGTATCCGCCGCGCAGGCACAGCTTGAAGAAGTCCTTGTTACGGCAACCAAGCGTGCAGAGAACCCTCAAGATATCCCCCTCTCTATTGATGTGGTGTCAGGCGAAACCATGAAAAATATGGGGATCACTGATTTTGTCGAGCTGCAGTCCTCTATCCCGAGTTTAAACGTTGCCTATGGCGTCACCACAGAGGTGATCGCAATACGAGGCTTGGGGTCTGGCCAAGAGCGCAGTTTTGAGCAGTCAGTCGGCATGTTCATAGATAACTTTTACATGCCACGAAGCCGCCAATATCAAAGCCCCTTTTTTGACGTCGCACGGGTCGAAGTCGCCAGAGGACCTCAGTCTGCAATACACGGCCTGAACTCCACGGCCGGTGCGATTAGCGTGGTGACGAATAAAACCATGCCAGGCGACCCCTTTGTATTTGATGTTATGGCCGACTACGAGATGGAATACGGCGGCGGCGGTATCGAGGCAGTGATCGGTGGGTCACCCACAGACAGTGTGGGCCTGCGCCTCAGCGTCAAGGCCTCGGACAGAGACGGTTTTTACGAAAATTCCTACACTGGACAAGACGAGGGCGACACAGAGACGACGCTCGCTCGCGCCACAGCCGTATTTGCACTCTCTGATCGGTCAACGTTAAGCCTAAAATATGAGTTCGCTGAGAGAGACATGGATGGCAATACTGGCGAACTGTTTGGCGCCAACATTCCTAGTTTTGCCGCAGTGGGGGGAGTTGAACCAGACGACGGGCAACTCAATTGGCGAAGATCATCGAATGGCTGCCAAAACGACCCCATGGGATTTCCTGACCCGATGGCCTTCGAGGGCGCATTCCCGCATACCTGCCCAAAGCAGGAGACTGAGCTCGAGACGATGCAGGCGACGTTCGAACATGAGTTCGATAACGTTGTGTTGAATGTCATGGTGGGCCATTCAGAGTTTGAATACGACATAACCCTTGACCTGGATACTATGAATTCTGCGTTTCTCGTTTCATCTATTGATGAAAACTTCGAGCAAGACGCTTTTGAGGCGAGACTCACGTCAAAGGGTGATGGAGGGTTCGACTGGCTGGCTGGCATCTACTATCACAACTGGGAGAACTACAATGAAAACCCTGCGGCTTATGGGCCCGGTCTGTTCGGGGGATTGCTGAGTGAATTTGGCCCATTTGGAGCCAACGTAGCTATTCGAACGTCATCAACTTTGGATCAAGAATCAGAGGTGTTCTCAGCCTTTGCGCAAGGCACCTTCCATGTTAGCGACCGGCTCAGAGTCATTGGTGGTTTACGCTTTGTCACCGAAGACAAGACCTCTTCGTGGACTACGCCCTGCAGCCTTATGTTTTTAGACACTGGCGTCGAAGTGCCCACTCCTGTCCCTGGCACTCTCAACCTGTGTAATTCCAATGCAGCCCTTGAGGGGCTTGTTGCAGATCGAACCAGCGACAATGTCCTACCTGAAGCGGCCATTCAATGGGACATGACCGACAACGTCATGGTTTACGCGAAAGCCAGCTCCAGCGCAAAATCGGGGGGCTTTACGTCATCTACACGAAATCCACCCGCCAACTGGCAACTCGGCGACCAGGAATATGATGATGAAGAGGTTTTTGGTTACGAGGTAGGGCTCAAATCCAACCTGCTGGACAATCGTCTTGAGTTCAATATTGCGGCGTATGACACCGAGTTCGACGACCTCCAGGTAAATACCTTTACACCCGTTGGTGGTGTTATCGTGCAGCGCGTTACCAACGCGGCGAAAGCAAGCTCGTCAGGGGTAGAGATGGATATGCGGTTTGCCGCCTCCGACAGCTTGACTCTCGGCGCTGCTATTTCCTTTCAAGATGTTAACTACGATTCATTTGTTAACGGCACGTGTAGTATTGAAAGCGGTGAAGCCAGCCCTTGCGATCAATCGGGGCAACCGCTGCCCTTGGCAGCAGATATGGCAGGCAACGTGTTCGCTGATTTAACCTTGCCGATTTCAGGCTCGATCAATTTTGTCGCAAATGTCAGCGTAGCGTTCAGCGATGGTTATTTTACCAGCGCAGCACTTGATCCGGTCGGTGAGCAGGGCTCCTACAGCAAGGTCAACGCGCGGATCGGGATTGAGGCAAGCGACCAGCGTTGGTCGCTAGGTATTGTTGGCCGCAATTTGGGTGACGAGGAAGTACTTGGCGCCACCCAGACCTTCTTTGATCCGCTGCTGCAACCGACTGCGCTGGGCTACCTTGAACCGCCAATGACCCTAACGGTTCAGGCGCGGTATAGATTTGGGAATTGAAAATAACGATTGATTTAAGGCGCCCCTTGGGCGCCTTTTTTATAACAATTAAGGCGAATGACGCTGTCCCAATTTGGCAACACAATAACCTCGACGTCCCCAGTAAAGAATGCAAGCTAGACGTGGCCACCGCGCTTGAACCAGACGCCCGGCTATTGGCGTCAGCCACAAGAAAAGTGATACATCCCGGGACGATTTGATTTCAACATTAGAGCTCAAGCCGGACGGAAACCATGTTCAAACTCAACTACTACATCAAACGACGCCCCGAACTGAGCGCAGATAAGTTCAGAACCTTTTGGCTGGGGGAGCATGCGTCGAGGAACACTGCTGTCATTGAGGAGTTGGGGGTACGACAGTACTTAAAGTGCGAAGCGCTACCTGACCACCCTTTGACATTAGCAAGCCAAGAGGCTTATCAGACGGGCCCGTTACGCTACGACTTTATCGATCACTGGGTGTTCAACGACATCGAGGAACTCAAGGCGGGCGTGGCCGATGAGTCGGTACTCACGGCCTTACGCACCATCTGGCGCGACGAAGGGAACTGGATCGACCTGACCCAAAGCCATGTATCGCTGACTGTCGATCTGGCACAGTTTTTCCCCGTCGATGCCAATGAAATCAGAGCCACACCGGGCAGTGAATACGTGAAGATCTACTACCCTGCTTTTCACTACCCCCATCTTTCGCGCGCCGAGGCGCAATTGCACTGGAATGCTTGCCACGGCGGGGAATCGCGCCAACACATACGCTACTCCAAACAGAAGAAATACATTCAATGCCACGCCATTGACGCCACTTTTGTAGATTGGCTCGAGCAACACAACGGTTACGCCAGTAAACCTGATTTTATTGGCCATGCAGAGGGATGGATCGACCCCAATTTTGTGCCCAGTAAGGCTAGTGCCGATGATGCCGCGGCTATTGTTAGCATGACCATGGACGATATTGACCTCTTCTCAGACAAACGGTTGGGCTGCGTATTTATGGCACAAGAGCGTTTCTATCTGGACAAGACAGTGATCACCCGTCAAGACCCACGAGACAGTCGATCTGCGATGCCTTCTTTCTTTTCGGCGGTGTACTGACGCTGGGGTTACGTCATGAAACCCGCAACACAACCAGTTCACTGGCGCACCGTTCTGAAGATAGCTGCTGCCTTTGCGGCATATCTAATAGGATCAGGTTTCGCTACCGGGCAGGAAGCGATGCAGTTTTTTGCAGCCCATGGCTTAGCGGGGCTTGCGGGTGTAGCGCTTTCACTGGTCTGTTTTTCCTACATTTGTCTTACCCTGTTCTCCTCAGGAAGAATCCATCAACTGAGCAGAAATGAGGATGTATTTCGGTACTACTGTGGAGATTATCTTGGCGTTTTCCTAACCTGGTACACCATGATATTTATCGTCGCCGTCCACGCCGTGATGTTGGCTGGCGCCGGTGCAGCCATCGGCCAGACGTTTCAGGTATCTGGCTGGCCTGGAAGCTTGGTAATGGGCATTTTAGTGGCCGCAACATTGATACTGGGGCTCAAGAAAATTGTCTCGGTCATGAGCCTGATCGGCCCCGTCGTGATTGCGCTCACTGTCACAACCGCGCTTGGCTCTCTCACATTTGGTCCTTCCAACCTACTCGAAGGCGCCCGGCTGGTCTCTCAATTGGATGTATTAAAGGCGTCGGATAATTGGGCGTCCTCTGCCTTGCTCTACGTTGGATTAACCATGCTCGGGTTGGCCAGCTTTTTGCCCGCATTAGGCACACAACTCCACAACCACGCGGAGACTCGAGCCACGTCAGTGATAGGCCCATTACTATTCTGCTCCGCGCTCTTCTGTGTTGTAGCCGCCTTGATCAAAGGAATGAATTCCGCTCAGGCCGCAGAAGTTCCCATGCTGGCCCTCGCCGGCGACTTGTTTCTGGGGTATGAAAAGGTGCTGGCCTTGTTAATCTTCCTATCGATCTTTACGACCGCAACCCCTTTATTATGGACGGTTGTCGCCAGATTGGGCGCCGAGGGAACCCCGCGGTACAGGGTATGGGTGATTGCACTATCTTGCGCGGGGCTAGCAGGCACCTTCGCTCTCCCTTTCGGCAAGCTAGTGAACCTGATCTATCCGACCGTAGGCTGGGCGGGACTCACGTTCTTGGTTTGTGCCGTCGTCCACGACATCCGCTGCTTGGCAAGCCATAAAAAGTGACTAAGCTCTCGCTTCTGCGAGCAACCCGCCAAGCCTTCGAATGCCTTCATGAATTTTTTCTTCGGTCATTTGTGAGTAGCTCAATCGGAGCGTATCCAGCCTCGCATCGCTCGCGTAAAAAGATTCGCCGGGTACGTATGCCACGCCAATTTCATTCATTGCGTAGATCACTTTCTCGGTCGCATTGATACCCGAATCCTCCACCCAGATAAAGTAACCCCCATCAGGGCGCGTATACCGTACCTCGGGAGGAAAATATTCACCGATAGCGGCCAATGCTGCGTCCCTTCTGCCCTTGTAGATCCGCCGTGAGGTTTTTAAGTGTTCGTCCAGACAGTAATCTCGTAAAAACGTAGTAGCCTGATACTGGGCAACCGTGCCAGCCTGAAAATCTGTCGCTTCCTTCAATACACGGTACCGCTCGATCAAGGGCTTGCTGGCCACCACCCAACCCAATCTGATACCTGGACATAAGGTTTTAGAAAAAGAGCCCAAATAAATCACGCGATCGCTCTTATCGAAACTCTTAACTGCTGGAATAAAGTCCCCTTCAAACCGGATCTCGTAATAAGGGCTGTCCTCTATGATCATCACGTCATATTGCTCAGCCAGATCAACCATTTTCTGGCGTCGATCGGCGGCCATAGTGATACCCGTGGGGTTCTGAAAATCAGGTACGGTGTAGATTAATTTTGCCTGCGGGTTGGCGATCAGCGCTTCCTCAAGCGCATCCATACGCATGCCCCCCTCATCGGTGTGGACCGAGACATATTTTGCCGATAGCGCACCAAAAGTGTTGAGTGCCCCAAGATATGAAGGATGCTCGACAATAACGGTGTCACCCTCATCAAGAAATAGCCGAGCCGCATAATCGATACCTTGCTGGGAGCCGCTCAGAATCAAGAGGTCATCAGGACCTACGTTGACTCCCGTCCGAGGCATCCACTCTGAGGCAATAAACTCTCGCAGCGGCGCTACACCGTATGCACCATCGTAAGCCATGAGCGTGCGTCCATACTCCTCAAAAGATTTATCGGAAGCTGCTCTAAAAGCCTCCAATGCATAGAGCTCAGGTGCCGGCGCGCCACCCGCGAAGGAGATCATGTCGGGATTTTTTGCAGCGGCAAACATTTCCTTGATGAAGTCAGAGCCGTAGCCCTGCATGCGTTTTGCTTCCTGAACCATGGTCGACTCGCTTAGTTCTGATCGCTAATAGGATTTGGGCAGGCCCAGCACATGCTGCCCGATAAAATTCAATGTCATCTGCTGCGTCAGCGGTGCCAGCCGAAAGAGCTGCACCTCTCGCCACCAGCGTTCTTGATGATATTCCCTGGCATAGCCTGCTCCGCCGTAGGTTTGCAAAGACTGGTAACAAGCCTCGATCGCCGCCTCTACCGCAACATATTTCGCCATGTTGGCCATACCCGCAGCGCGCTCTGGGTTTGTTCCCTCGTCGTCCAATGCTGCGGCCTCAGTAATCATCAACCACGACGCCTCGAGCTTTGCATGTGCCGCAGCAAGGGGATGTTGAATGGCTTGGTGACTGCCAATTGGGACTTTGAACACTTCGCGTTCTTTGGCGTAACCCACCGCCGCCTGCAGCGCCAGTCTTGCGGTACCCACCGCCCCCGCCGCCACCAGCAAGCGCTCCGCATTGAGCGTGGGCGCCAAACTGGCAAACCCCTTGCCGACCTCTCCGATCACAGCGGTCTTGGGCACCACCAGGTTATCGATGAACAGCTGGTTAGATTTGTAATAGTTAAACCCGTGCTTGGGCGTTGGCGTGAAGCTTAGCAACTCGTTGGGCAGATCCACCAAGAACAAGCTAAGGCCGCAGGACTCGTTGCTACCCGCCCGCTGCGTTTGCGCAACCAGCAACAGGCTTTGGCTGTGCTGTAGATTAGTGATAAACCATTTTGCGCCGTTGATAACAAAATCTTCCTCACTCTCAACCGCAGTGGTGCTCATATTGAAAGAGTTGGTGCCTGCATCGGGCTCAGAAAGCGCAAAAGCACAGAGTTTTTCACCGCTTGCCAAAGCACGGAGGCACGCTAACTGGTCATCGGATGCCGCAGCATGAGCGAGCGTCATGGTCCCTAGCAGGCCAAACAAGTAACCCAGTGCCGGGCCGCCACCCCCACCGCCGCGGCATAACGCCTCCATCACCAACACCAGCTCTGACAAGCCTTGCCCGCTGCCTCCCAATGCTTCGGGAACCGTTACGCCAAAAAAGCCATGCTCACCTAACGCCGAAACAAAGGCCTCGGGGTAGGCTTCGTTTTCATCGTGTTCGCGCCAATACTCGGGCCCAAAGCGCTGCGCCACCGCCTCTGCAGTGGCCACCATCATTGCTTGAGTCTCTGTTAACGCAGGCATAGGTCACCCGAAGGCATCGATACCAGTGAGCGCTCGACCAATGGAAAGTTTTTGAATTTCATTGGTCCCCTCGGTCACCATAAACGGGCGCACTGCCCGGTACATATACTCGATGGGATACTCCTTGGTAATACCGTTGCCACCATGGATTTGCATGGCCTCTGCCACGACCTCACACGCCATTTCAGTACCAAACCATTTCGCCATTGCTGCGGCGGTGTCAGACCGCTCCTTGCGATCCACCTGAGCGAGAGCGCTCAATGCCAATAGCTTGCCTGCCTCAATCTTGGTCGCCATCTCGCCCAGCTTTGCTGATATGAGCTGATGCCCGGCAATCGGCTTTCCCCACTGCACTCGGTCTTGAGCATACATTACAGAGGCATCCAACGACGCCTGTGCTACTCCCAAAGCCATCAACGCAACGACAGGACGCGACCCGGCCAGCGAGACAAACAATGTCTTCATAGCGTCACCCGGCGCCACCATGAGCTGCTCTTTGGGTACACGCACGTCCTGAAAAACAACCTGTGCAGTTGATTGACTGTTGAGACCCATCTTCTCAATGTCGGACGTTTCGTAACCCTGGTCACGATCCACCATGATGAGCCCTAGCCCCCCCGCCGGATCATCATTGAATCGCGCCAGTAGAAAAAGGAAGTCCGAGTACCCGCCATTGGAAATCCAGAGCTTCTCACCATTGATAACGTAATGATCGGCCTCTTCCACCGCGCGGCACCGAACCGCTGTCACCTGCGAACCGGCATCTGGCTCCGACATACCGACACAACCAAAGCGGTTAACCGCCAGCACATCGGCAGCCACTTGATCTCTAAAAGTCTCTGGCACGAAGTTCAGTAATTTACCGGTGATCATCTGTATCAAAGAGGTAACCGCGATATCGGGCGATACCCGAGAGAGCTCAAACTGCAGCAAGCCCGACGTCACTGCGTCCACGCCCAACCCCCCCAGCTCGACATCAACCACGCCAGCCCCTACACCAAAATCACTCATCGCCCGCTGAATGCGCCGCATCTCTTCAACGGGTATTAGTTGGTCGCGAAAACGCTCCGCCAAGGGCTGCACTTCTTTCTCAAGAAACTTTCGAAACCCCTGCAGGAGTAATTCCTGTTCTTCGCTGTAGTGAAAAGTCATCGCTATGCTCTGGTTCATAACCGCGGTATCCCACGGTTGGGCACGTTACGGCGGCATGAAGGCTGCCCAAATTCAACTAAACGCGAGCGCCATCAAGCCTCTGACGCCCATTATGGAAGATGCTAGGTACCGCACATACCGCCCACCATGTCATTTACGGAACAATTGGGGTCAGCCTAGCGGCAAAAACGGCGCCTTACTGCATGCCTCAATGCGGCTTCAGTCAGCGGTCCAGCCAAGCCTGCAATGCAGACTCAGGCAGACCTAATGAACTCAGGTATTCGGGCGTCGCCGCTTCAGCAACCTTGTGCGGGTTCACCGGAGTTCCAGAAAACCTTGGCGCGGGCATTGGGAAAACGTCGCCCTCAGCTGTCCAGTGTGCCTCTCGCGCCAAAAATTGGGGGTTGGCATGGCTCTCGCCATAGGTCAAAACCGGTGACACGCAAGCATCGATCTCCGCAAAGTGTACGGCCCAAAATGCCCGTGTCTCGGCAGCAAATCGCTCTTCGATAACATCTCGCTGCCGCGCCCACAGGTCTGAAGACCACTGTCCTGTTTCTTTGAAGAGCGGGTCGTCTTGAAGTGCAAGCGCAGTGATGAATTGCTCATAAAACTTGGGCTCGATCGCAGCCACCACCATGTAGCCGTCGTCCTTGGTAGCGTAGGTCGCATTCCAAGGCGCCG
>JAYNYK010000038.1:0-25875 GCA_038102985.1 Halieaceae bacterium | reverse complement strand
AAGAAGACAAATAAGCCGCCGCAATTTTGTGAATGCAAAAAGCCGGCCTACGCCGGCTTTTTTATGAGGCTTGGCATTGATGATATCCAACCCCTCGCTGAAACCTGCCCCGTTGCCTTGGGTTTTTTGCATTAGGCCGCCAGAGAAGTTGATCGCCCATGAAACGGACTGATTTTGCCTTCGAACTGCCAGCTGAGCTGATCGCGCAGGAACCGCTTGCAGAGCGCTCATCCTCACGGCTCCTCGAAGTGAACCCGGCGCTGAATACCGTCGCTCACCGTGCATTCGGAGATTTACCCTCTCTGTTGTCATCCAGTGACCTACTGGTGTTTAACAATACCCGGGTGCTACCGGCCCGCCTGTTCGCGCAGAAGCAAACCGGCGGAAAAGTCGAAATTTTGATTGAGCGACTCCTGACGGATGGTTCAGCTTTGGCACACGTCAGAGCCAGTAAAAGTCCCAAGGAGGGTTCATTGCTTTTGGTCACTCCGGACGGTGAGACTGACGTTTCAGAATTGACATTGCGGGTAACAGGCCGCGAGGGCAGTTTCTTCAAAGTCGTTCCCGAAGCGGGTTCTCTCAAGGAAATGATGCGGCGTTTTGGACACATGCCTCTGCCTCCTTATATCGAGAGGGAGGATACTCGGGAGGATCGTGATCGGTATCAAACGGTTTATGCCAGGCGAGAAGGTGCGGTGGCGGCCCCCACGGCGGGACTGCACTTCGATCGGCCGCTCATCGATGCATTGGATGCCGCAGGTATCCAACGTGCGGAGGTGACATTACATGTAGGTGCAGGGACTTTTCAGCCGGTGCGGGCCGATAATGTTGAGGACCACATCATGCACAAGGAGTATGTTGAGGTTGATCAAGGCTGCTGTGATGCGGTGACTGCCTGTAGAGAAAGAGGCGGCAGAGTTGTCGCGGTGGGCACCACCGCAGTCAGATCGTTAGAAAGTGCCGCGCGTCAAAATGAAGAAGGGGTGCTCCGACCATTTGCAGGCGACACCGACATCTTTTTGTACCCGGGCTGCGACTTTTACGTCGTTGATGCCATGATCACTAATTTTCATTTGCCCGAGTCCACGCTGTTGATGTTGGTGTCCGCTTTCGCGGGTATTGAAACCATCCGCCGGGCCTACACGACTGCAATTGAAAACCGGTACCGATTTTTCAGCTATGGTGACGCTATGTTTTTGGCCAAAAGCGGATCTGTGCGGTGAAATTCACGGTGTCACACCGCGATAACTTTGCGCGCCGGGGGGAGATTGAGCTACCCAGAGGCCGCATTCAGACACCGGCTTTTATGCCCGTGGGTACCTACGGCACGGTAAAGGGCATGCTCCCCAGAGACATCGTGGAGATTGGCGCAGAGATCATTCTGGGCAATACATTCCACCTCTGGCTGCGCCCTGGCACCGAGGTTGTCAAAGCCCACGGTGACTTGCATGACTTTATGGGGTGGTCAGGCCCGATACTCACTGACTCGGGCGGGTTTCAGGTGTTCAGCCTCGATGAGTTGCGGAAAGTCAGTGAGGCGGGTGTAGCCTTCAGGTCGCCCGTCAATGGTGACAAAGTGTTTCTGGACCCCGAGACTTCGATGCGTATTCAGCGCGATTTGGGCAGCGATATCGTCATGATTTTCGACGAGTGCACACCGTACCCAGCATCTGAGGGCGAGGCTGAGCGGTCGATGCAGTTGTCGTTGCGATGGGCGGCTCGTAGTAAAGCAGCCCATGGTGCCAATCCCGCTGCACTCTTTGGCATTGTTCAAGGTGGTATGTACCCGGAGCTGCGACAACAGTCATTGGACGCTTTGGTTGACATGGGCTTTGACGGCTACGCTATTGGTGGATTGTCCGTGGGTGAGCCTAAATCTGAAATGACAAAGGTATTGGACGGTCTTGCCCCCCATTTGCCGCCGGAGGCGCCACGGTACTTGATGGGGGTCGGCACGCCTGCGGATCTATTGGAGGGGGTGCGCCGCGGAATCGACATGTTTGATTGCGTAATGCCAACGCGCAATGCGCGCAATGGACATCTTTTTACCAGTCAGGGCGTGATCAAGCTGCGCAATGCGCGACACAAGACCAGCACCGAGCCCCTTGATCCGTCTTGCGACTGTCACACCTGCCAGCATTTCAGCCGGGGGTATCTGGCGCATTTGGATAAATGCAATGAAATATTGGGTGCTCAGCTGGCCACCATTCATAACCTGCGGTTTTACCAGCGCCATATGGCTGGGATTCGCCAGGCGATAGAGGCGGGGGACTTCGAAGGTTTTGCCAGCGCTTTCTGCGCGAAGCAAGCTGAGGGAGATGTCGAATGAGCGAGGTGAGCACCAGCGTCAAATCCCCTTGCATCGAGGTTTGCGCCCTCAATGATAACGATGTGTGTATTGGCTGTTACCGCACCGCTAATGAAATCATTGAGTGGTTCTCAGCCAGTAATGACAGAAAGCGAGAAATCCTGGCTGTTGTGGCGGAGAGGCGCGCCGCTCCCTAGGGCTGCATCGCCCTTCAGGGCTCGGACAGTGTCTCTTGGGGCGGAGTACGGTCCTCAAGCGGCGTGATTCGCAATCGGCTGATATGAGTTTTGGCGATTTCTTCAATATCCAGTTGATACCCCTCGATCCGCACGGAGGCACGGGCGCTGGGAAAGGCCTCAAGGGCTTCTAGGGCCAGGCCGCTGACGGTCTTGGGCCCATCGGTTGGCAAATCCCAACGTCGCTGGCGATTGAGATCGCGAATACTCACCGTACCCGAGCACGTGGTGCTGCCATCGGGGTGACGGGTGATTTCCTCGTTTTCCTCGACCAGATTGGAGGTAAATTCCCCCACGATCTCTTCGAGAATATCTTCTAGCGCAACCAAGCCCAGAATATCTCCATATTCGTCCACCACCATTCCTAGTCGCTGTTTTTGCCGCTGAAAATGGAGAAGCTGTGTGTTGAGAGGCGTATTTTCGGGAATAAAGTAGGGCGCATCCGTCGCGTCCAGCAGCCGCGAGCGGCTGAGGCGGCCGCCATCCAACACCTGGCTCAAATTGCGCATGTGAAACACGCCCTCGATCTGGTTGATGTCATCGCGGTAGATGGGGAGGCGAGTGTGCTCGCTACTTTTCAGTTGCCGCATGATGGCCTCATCCGGCGCTTCTATGTCGATCCCGTAAATCTCGTTACGCGGCGCCATAATGTCGTTCACGGTCATCTGCTCGAGATCGAGAATGTTTACCAGCATCCGGCGGTGCCGACCGGGGATCATCGGGGCAGATTCGGTGACGATCGTGCGGAGCTCTTCCTGCGACACCGCATCATCTCCTGCCGTATCCGGAGAAAATCCCATCAACTTCAAGATGCCATTGGTCAGCCAGTTGATCGACAGCACCAGGGGCATCAGCCCTTTTAGCAGGGGTACTAAAATAAGACTGGCCGGAAACGCCACGCGCTCGGGATGCAGCGCGGCGATCGTTTTGGGGGTGATTTCGGCAAAAATCAAAATCACCAGAGTCAGCGCCAGTGTGGCTATGGCAATCCCCGCATCTCCAAACAGTCTAATGGCAATGACGGTGGCGATCGCCGAGGCGAGGATATTGACGAGATTATTCCCGATAAGGATCAGGCCGATCAGCCGATCGGGGCGCTTGAGCAAACCTAGCGCCCGTCGAGCGCCACGGTGCCCCGTGCCCTTCAGGTGTTTCAAACGATACCGGTTCAGGGACATCATGCTCGTCTCTGAACTGGAAAAGAAGGCTGAGATCAGAATCAGTAGCGCCAAGGCCGCAAAGAGCAAGCTCAGCGATGTCTCGTTCAAGGGAGGTGTGTACCTCTATCTACCATGAAATGAAATGGTGGAGAAAAAAGAGGTGCCGCACAAGCCTCTTTTTGTGGCCTTTCAAGGTGTCGAAAGTGCCCCGTGATGCTACTGGGTCAGGGGTAAAAGAAGCTCCAGCACCAGTTTGGAGCCGAAAAAGCCCAATACCATGAGGCTAAATGCGATGAGATTCACGGTGATCGCAGATTGCACCCGCCACCCCCGACGAAAATACTGCAACAGCAGGATGGCGTAGAGGCACCAAGCCAGCATGGTGAGCACGGTTTTGTGCACCAGATGCTGGCCAAAGAGATCCTCGACAAAAACTATGCCCGAGCCAATCGCGATGGTCAAAATCAAAAATCCGGCAGCTGATAACTCAAAAAACAAAGATGAGGCGGCCTCTAGCGGCGGTAGTTTTCGAATGACTCCTTGACTTCGATGCTGCCGCAGTTGCCTCGATTGCAGGGTTACCAACAGACCCTGAAGCACGGCCAGCGCCAGCACCGCAAAGCTGATAATGGACGCTGAGACGTGGGAGAGAATGCCGGCGGGGAGGTCATTCATGGGCCGGCTGGTATCTGGGGCAAATGTGGCCACCAAAATAGAGAGAGCCGCGAGGGGAAAGAGCACAATCAGCAGCGTATGCAGGGGGCGAACGAGCAGCGCGATCAAGCTGATGACCCCCATGCTGAGAAACATCAGCGAGGCGACACGGTAGAAGCCAAGGCTCGATTCGCCAGCCTGAGCCGGCAGATAGGCGGCCAGTCCGTGGGTGAGCAGAGCCGCGACGCCCATCAGCGCTATCTGTCGTCTCTGGCGTTGCTCGCCTTGTTCTAGGTTGAGCACCTGACGCCAGACTGCACTCAGATAAAGTAAAGCGGCCAGAATCGCTAGGCCCGCAGTCGTTAAGCTGGGAGCGCTACCCACGGTCCGACGCCTCGCAGCAGCGGTGAGCAATTATCTGGATTTGGGTATCTTTCATCGCATCCTTATACTACGCGCTTCTAGAAGAGCTTGGGTATCCCCGCGCAGGTAACACGTCGATGTTTGAATCTCTCAGTGACCGGTTGAGTAGCAGCCTGAAGGCCATCTCGGGCAAGGCGAAAATCACCGAAGACAATATACGCGATACATTACGCGACGTGCGGATGGCATTACTGGAGGCCGATGTTGCGCTGCCGGTGGTCAAGGACTTTACCGACCGCGTCAAGGATCGCGCGATCGGCGCAGAAGTGGCGAAGAGTCTGACGCCGGGCCAATCTTTTCTGAAAATTGTTCAGGCTGAGTTACAGACAGTGCTGGGTGGGGAGAGCGAAGGGCTTGATCTGGCCACGCAGCCGCCGGCGGTCATCATGGTGGCAGGTTTGCAGGGTGCGGGTAAGACGACTTCAGTGGCGAAGCTGGCGCGATATTTGATCGAGCGTGAGAACAAGCGGGTCTCGGTTGTCAGCGCCGATGTCTATCGCCCAGCGGCGATAACCCAACTGGAAACCTTGGCTGCTGAAGTCGGCGCGCGCTTCGAGCCCAGCGACCCGGCAGAGAAGCCCGTGGATATTGTGCGGCGCGCCGTCGAAAACGCGCGGGTAGCGTTCTCCGATATTGTATTGATCGACACGGCTGGGCGACTGGCCGTGGATGAAGTCATGATGGCCGAGATCGCTGCGCTGCACGAGGCGGCTAAACCGATCGAAACCCTTTTCGTTGTTGACGCAATGACCGGTCAGGACGCGGCCAATACTGCCAAGGCGTTTGGTAAGACCCTGCCATTAACGGGCGTCATCTTAACCAAGGTCGATGCTGATACCCGAGGAGGGGCAGCGCTGTCAGTGCGCACGGTCACCCAGCGACCGATCAAATTCTTGGGCGTTGGTGAGAAAACCGACGCATTGGACCCCTTTCATCCCGATCGACTGGCCTCTCGGATATTGGGGATGGGCGACATGCTGTCGCTTATCGAAGATGTCGAGCGCAAAGTCGATCACGACAAAGCCAAAAAGCTTGCTAAAAAGGTACAAAAGGGTGGGCGTTTCGATCTAGAGGATTTTCGAGAGCAATTACAGCAGATGAAAAATCTGGGGGGTATGGGCGCCATGCTCGACAAAATGCCGGGGATGTCCGGCATGGCTCAGGCGGCGCAACATGTCGACACCAAGCAATTCGCCCGCATGGAGGCCATGATTGACTCCATGACCCCGAGAGAACGGCGCAATCCCGATGTAATTTCCGGGTCTCGAAAACGCAGGATCACCCTGGGTTCAGGGACTGCAGTGCAGGATCTCAACCGCTTGCTCAAACAGCATAAGCAAATGCAAAAAATGATGAAAAAAATGAAGGGCGGCGGCATGCAGCGCATGATGCGCGGCTTGGGGGGCATGACCGGTGGCGCGGGAGGTGGGCTCCCCCCGGGATTTCCTCGCCGTTAAGCGCTCATTGGCCGGCGATTAGACACCCACTTTGCACCTTTTCAGATATGGCGGATTCCTGTATCCTCCGCGCTCTTTTATCGGCGGGCCCCGGTTTTTTGTGGTCCAACGCAGTTGAGGATACAGCATTATGGTGGTCATCCGATTATCTCGGGGTGGATCCAAAAAGCGGCCCTTCTTCCACGTGACCGTGGCGGACAGACGAGAGTCGCGCGACGGACGCTTTATTGATCGATTGGGATTTTTCAACCCCATTGCCCGCGGTCAGGAAGAGCGTTTGCGCATTGATATCGAAAAAGTGGAAGGCTGGGTTGCCAAGGGCGCTCAGGTTTCTCCCCGGGTTCAAAAGCTCATGAAAGAGTATCAAGCGGGCGCTCAAGCTACGGCTGCCTGATTGATGATGGGGGCGTCTGTCACGGCCCGATGCAGGAAGTACCGCCCCCAACTGATGATCATTTAATCCTTGCCGACGTAGTCGGCGTCTATGGCGTTAAGGGATGGGTCAAGTTGCGACCGCGACTGGAGGAGACGGCCCTGCTGACACGCCTCTCCGGCCTGCATTTGGCGAGGCCCACTGCCGGCGTCGTCGTTCCCCATACGCCACTAACGATTGAGTCTGTCAGGCAGCAGGGCAAGGGCCTAGTCGCCAAATTTGCGCATATCGACGATCGCACATCTGCAGAGGCCCTCAGAGGCCAAGTGATTCGCGTTCCTGCCGCGAACTTTCCAGCGCCTGATGCGGGGGACTTTTACTGGCGGGACTTGGTGGGTTTGACGGTGTGGTGCCGAGAAGGCGACACCCGCGTGTTGCTGGGAAGTGTAGATCGATTGCTGGAAACCGGTGCAAACGACGTGCTGGTCGTGATACCCAATGAGGCCAGTGTGGACGACAAGGAGCACCTCATCCCATGGATCCCTGATCGCGTCATTGTAGGGGTAGACCTGCTGGGCAAGACGATAGAGGTGAATTGGTATGTCGACATCTGACGCCACCCCGCAGTTGCAGCTCGCGGTGCTGACGCTTTTCCCCGAAATGTTTTCCGCCCTTACGCAGTGGGGGGTAACCGGACGTGCATTTGAATCTGGGCTTTGTCAACTTCACCTGCAGGATCCCCGTGAAGAGGCGTCTGACCGGCATGGCACGGTGGATGATCGACCCTATGGAGGTGGGCCCGGCATGGTAATGCAGGCCCCGGTTCTGGTCGCTGCTTTGGCAAAAGCGCGAGAGGCGGTGGGCGGTGCGGCAAAAGTCGTGGCGATGACGCCTCAGGGGCGAAAACTGGATGCTGGTTTGGCCCAGTCTCTGGCAACTGAAGATCGGTTAATTATCGTTGCCGGCCGGTATGAGGGTATTGATGACCGTTTTGTGACCCGCCATGTCGATCTCGAGATCTCGGTGGGCGACTATGTAGTCAGTGGCGGCGAGTTGCCCGCCATGGTGCTGATCGATGCCATGATTCGCTGGTTGCCGGGAGCACTCGGGCATGAGGCGTCTGCCGCCGAGGATTCTTTCACCCAAGGCTTGTTGGATTGCCCTCATTACACCCGTCCCGAGGTTTATGACGGTATGGCGGTGCCGCCCATTCTACTCAGTGGTAATCACGGCGAAATCGCCAAGTGGCGGCGTGCTCAGGCGCTACGCAGAACCTTGGATCGACGGCCGGATCTGCTCGCAATGACTCAATTGAGCGATGCGGATCGCGCGTTACTCGCCAAGTGGGAGCTTTTACCGGAATAGGGGGGCAGACAAGGGGGAAATCAGCAGGTATCATCGCGCCCCTGCCGTGAACCAGCCCCGCCGCTTGCACATGCCAGCTGGCGCGATTTTGCCGCTATTTGCCGGGTCTGACTTAATAGCACAGCAGATACAGTGAATAGGATATCGATCGCGAGGCTTGGGCGACGATAGGAGAAGATCATGAGCACCAACAAGATTATCGCAGAGCTCGATGCCGAGCAGATGACCCGCGAAGTGCCGGAGTTTGCTCCTGGCGATACCGTAGTGGTCCAGGTGCGCGTAAAAGAGGGAACCCGGGAGCGCCTGCAGGCTTTTGAGGGAGTCTGCATCGGTAAGCGAAATCGCGGTCTCAATTCTGCTTTTACCGTACGCAAGATTTCCCACGGCGTGGGCGTTGAGAGAACGTTCCAAACCTACAGTCCGCTGGTCGATAGCATTACGGTTAAACGTCGCGGTGATGTCAGGCAAGCAAAGCTCTACTACTTGCGAGAGCTTTCTGGCAAGGCAGCGAGAATCAAGGAAAAGCTGTCCTCCTGAAGCAAACCGACGCCCGAGATCGGGTGTTTGTTGGTGCCGTTGCGTGACGCTTTGTGCCGGTCGCGCGCCTCGCGGGCATCCTTTACACTTTTCCATCAGGGTAAGGTAGCGGAATGGAAGTCACCCCCGCCGTGGCGCCTCACCTCAGGTAAGGTCAGGGCGAGACTGAAACTGGTGGTTAGGGTCCGCACACACGTTGCGTCAGTGCGTCGGGTTGCGGGACAACTTCGTCAGTGGCGTTGTAAACCGTCAATGTTGTGAATCAGCAGGTTGTCATGGGAGGAATCAGGAAGATGAACCCAAAAATTGCCGTGGTACCGCCCAAGGTAGCGCTACAGCGATGGATGCGCGCGCTGCTGTTGACGATCTCTGCCCTCGGCATGGCGTCGGAGCTGGCGATGGCGGAGGATGCGCGGGATGTGCTGAGTGCCTCCCTGAGTGCTTTTGCCGGGCAACCCATCGCTATTGATTCAGTCACCCCCAGCCCTGCACCCGGCATCTCCGAGGTGCAGATCACCAACGGGCCACTGATTTATGCCACAGAGGATGGCGCCTACTTTTTTCTCAACGGCGATTTACATCAAGCCAGTGCCTTTGGGGCTGTTAATCTGACAGAAGAGCGCCGGGCTTCGGGTCGTAAAGAACAACTGGCGGCGATAGCGCGTGAAGATATGGTTGTCTTCACCCCCAAGGGGGAGATCCGAGATTACATCTCCGTATTCACCGATGTCACCTGCTTTTATTGCCAGAAGCTCCACCGAGAGGTGGACCAACTAAACAATATGGGTATCGAAGTCCGGTATCTGGCCTTTCCTCGTGGAGGTATCCCCTCGGAGGGTGCCACCAAACTAGCCACCGCCTGGTGTTCAGATGACCAGCAGACCACCCTCACCGAGCTCAAGGCGGGTGTGGAAATGCCACTCAACGACTGCGCAGATAACCCTGTTGCGGTCCAGTATCAAATCGGTCAGCAGATGGGCGTGTCGGGTACGCCGGCGATTATCACGAGTTCCGGACTAATGATACCGGGATACCGGCCAGCCGCCGATTTGGCTGCAGTGCTGGGTCTCGATTGAGCGGGCGTTTGACCGAGCAGACTACCCGTGGACACCCATTTTCAACGCATCGAACGACTCCCTCCCTATGTTTTTAACATCATTGGTGAGTTGAAGCAGCAAGCCCGCGCTCGCGGCGAGGACATTATTGATTTCGGGATGGGTAACCCGGACCAGCCGACCCCTGATCACATCGTCGACAAATTACGCGAGACGGCACAACGGGGCGATACCCACCGTTACTCCCAGTCAAAGGGCATACCACGATTACGCAAGGCCATTTGTGACTGGTATCAGAGCCGTTACGCGGTCACGTTGGATCCCGACACTGAGGCGATTGTGACGCTGGGCTCAAAGGAGGGCCTTGCCCATCTGGCATTGGCGACTACCGGCGTGGGCGACGCGATTTTGGTGCCCAATCCCAGCTATCCCATCCATCCCTATGGTTTTGTGATTTCAGGTGCTGATTTGCGTCATGTGCCCATGCGAAGTGAATCCGAATTCCTTGAGGAGCTTGAACGAGCCATCCGCAATACCTACCCCAAGCCAAAGATGCTGGTGCTGAACTTTCCCTCAAACCCTACAGGCCATTGTGTTGAACTGCCTTTTTTCGAGCGGGTCGTGGAGATTGCCAAGCAGCATGATATTTGGGTGGTGCATGATTTGGCCTACGCGGACCTCGTCTTTGACGGCTATACCGCGCCCAGTATCTTGCAGGTGCCGGGAGCCAGAGATCTCGCAGTAGAGTTTTTTACGCTTTCAAAAAGTTACAATATGCCCGGTTGGCGGGTGGGTTTTTGCTGCGGCAATCCGGAGTTGATCGCCGCGCTGACACGCATCAAATCCTACCTCGACTACGGGATCTTTACCCCAGTTCAGGTGGCGGCGATCGCTGCTCTGGAGGGTGATCAGCAATGTGTCATTGACATACGCGATACCTATCGGCGCAGGCGGGATGTGCTGTGTCAGGGCCTCAATGAGGCCGGTTGGCCGGTAATGCCACCAAAAGCGACGATGTTCGTTTGGGCAGAAATTCCCGAGGCTTTTCGCTCCATGGGCTCGGTCGAATTTAGTAAATTACTGTTGCAAAAAGGCGGCGTCGCGGTGTCACCCGGTGTGGGGTTTGGGGAGTATGGAGAGGGGTTTGTGCGCTTTGGGCTGATCGAGAATGAGCACAGAACCCGACAGGCAATCCGGGGAATCAAGCGCGTGCTCCGTCAGGGGCCACCCGTCGCAGCGGAGACGCTGTCAGCATGACTGAGGTCGTGCCAATGAGGGTCGGCGTGTGCGGCGTGGGAACCGTGGGTCTCGCTACCATTAGTATGCTCCAGCACCAGTTACCCCTGTTGGCATTGCGATGCGGACGGGAGGTCCGTGTGACTCATGTCGCAGCGAGGCGAGATCATCCCGACCATGACTACGGCGATGCAAAGGTCAGTCGTGATGTGATGGACGTGGCGCGGGATCCCGATGTCGATGTTGTGGTGGAGTTGATTGGCGGCACTACCGTTGCGCGCGAGTTGGTAAGTGCGGCTATCGAAAATGGCAAGCACGTGGTGACCGCAAACAAAGCGCTGATTGCCGAGCATGGCAATGAGTTGCTCGCGCTGGCAGAAGCGTCGGGGGTGCAACTTCGTCTGGAGGCGTCGGTAGCGGGCGGCATTCCTGTGATCAAAAGTCTCAGAGAGGCCTTGGCCGGAAATGTGGTGAGCGAAGTCACCGGGATCATCAATGGCACGGGCAATTTTATCCTCACAGAGATGAGCAACAAGGGCCGCGCTTTTGAGGATGTGTTATCGGAAGCCCAGGCGCTTGGCTACGCCGAGGCTGATCCCACTTTTGATATTGATGGGACTGATGCAGCACACAAACTGGTGATTCTCGCTTCGCTGGCGTTCGGCGTACCTTTGGGCATTGATGCACCCGCCAAAGAGGGCATACAAGCGATCACACCGGAGGATCTCGACTACGCCAAAACCTTGGGCTATCGGGTTAAACATTTGGGTATAGCGCGGCGCGCAGGGAATCGTATCGAAATGCGCGTGCACCCGACGCTGATCCCCCAAGATAAGCAGCTTGCCGGTGTTGATGGCGTGTTGAATGCCATCATGGTTAAAGCAGATGCCGTCGGCGAACTGCTACTGGTCGGCCCCGGTGCTGGCGGCGCTGCCACAGCCTCGTCGGTATGTGCCGACATCGTTGATCTAGCACGTAATCCCGGGCCTGGTGGCCACTCGCTGGGCATTCCTGTCGAAGCGTTAACGCCGCTGCCCGTCTCTCCCTGGGAGGAGATCAGCAGCGAGTGGTATTTGCGGTTGCATGTGACCGATCGCCCGGGCGTAATGTCAGACATTACTCAGAAGTTGGCGGCGAGAGGAATCAGCATCGAATCTCTGGTGCAGAAGGCATCGAAAGAGGGCGATACCGACGTACCGATTGTTATTTTGGCTCATGCCGTGCCCGCATCGCTTATCAATGATGCAGTGAAGGCCGTCGTGGCTTTAGACGAGGTGCGGCCCGATGTGGCGCTGATTCGCGTTGAGAGCTTTGGCGATGATGGCTGACCAAGGAGTGCTTCGGTGAGCATTCGGTATCGCAGTACCCGTGGACAGGCGCCGGCGCTCGATTTTGAAGGCGTATTGCTGGCAGGTTTGGCGAGCGATGGTGGTTTGTATCTGCCCGAGTCATTGCCCCAATTTACCGCTGATGAACTGCGAGCCATGCGGGGGCTTTCCTATACCGAGTTGGCTACCACCGTCATTGCGCCCTTTGTCGAGGGCAGCATTGATCGCGATACGCTGGCGAAGCTGGTTGAGGCGTCTTACCGCGATTTCCGGCATCAGGCTGTTGCGCCAGTAGTGCAACTGGATCATGACCAGTGGTTACTCGAACTCTTCCATGGACCAACATTGGCGTTCAAGGATTTTGCGCTCCAGTTGTTGGGCCGTCTGTTAGATCATGTGCTGACCCGACGCGGTGAGAAAGTGGTCATTATGGGCGCCACGTCGGGCGATACAGGCAGTGCTGCTATCGAGGGCTGTCGCCACTGTGACAACGTTGATATTTTTATCCTGTATCCCGACGGGCGGGTATCTGACGTTCAGCGGCGCCAGATGACTACGATAAAGAGTAGTAATGTGCACAATCTGGCCATTAGAGGCAACTTTGACGATTGCCAGGCCCTAGTTAAAGCCAGCTTTGTTGCCCAGCGGTTTTTACCCGAGAGCCGTTCTTTGGTCGCCGTTAACTCAATCAACTGGGCGCGTATCATGGCTCAGATTGTTTATTATTTTTACGCCGCCTTTGCTTTGGGAGGTCCAGACAGACCGGTTAACTTCTCAGTGCCCACGGGGAACTTTGGCGACATCTATGCCGGTTATCTGGCAAATCGTATGGGACTGCCGGTCAATAATTTGGTCATCGCCACGAACCGTAACGATGTTTTGCATCGCACGCTGACCACGGGCACCTACTCCCGACAGCCGATTGAGGCCTCGCTCTCTCCCAGCATGGATATCTCTGTTTCTTCCAATTTTGAGCGCCTGCTATTTGATCTTTACGAGGGTGATGGGGCGCGGATTGCCTCATTGATGGACGAATTTGGGCAGGGGCAGATAGCGCTCACTGAAACCGCAATGGCAAAGGTGCGGTCGCTGTTTACCAGTGCGCGTGTGACCGATGAGGAGACCTGCGCCGAGATCGCGCAAATTTGGCAGCGAACCGGTTTTTTATTGGACCCCCACAGTGCCATTGGTACTCGCGCGGCGAGGCAGTGCCACCGCGATGGAGAGGGTCCGATGGTGACGCTGGCGACAGCACATCCCGCCAAATTTCCGGCGGCAGTTGCTCGCGCAGAGACAAACCAGACACCGGCTTTGCCGCCGCATCTGATGGATCTGTTCGAGCGAGAAGAGCGGTTCCACACCCTCGATAATGACCTGACAGCTATCCACGCCTTCATGGCGGCGCAGTGTCGTACCTGAGCGCTCCGAATATTCGTCGCCGAGATGGCGAGATCAGCGCCGCGCTGCAAGAGGCCTCGATCCCCCACATACTCAAACAGGTTTACGCCAATCGGGGTATCCGGCACCCCGATGAACTCGCGCTGACGCTCAATCAATTGTTACCCCCCCATTCCCTGCGTGGCATCGCGGATGCTGCCGAGTTACTGGCCGATGCCGTGGAGGGCGAAGGGCGGGTCCTTATTGTCGGTGACTTCGATGCCGACGGGGCGACCAGCTGCGCGATGGCAGTGTCGGTATTGCAGCAAATGGGATTGCGGGAGGTCGCTTATCTTGTGCCGAACCGCTTCGAGTTCGGCTACGGTCTGACGCCGGAAATTGTCGAGCTGGCGGCCGCTCAGGCCCCAGACTTAATTGTGACGGTGGATAACGGCATATCGAGCGTTGAAGGGGTTGCGGCAGCACACCAATTAGGGATCAGCGTACTCGTTACGGATCATCACCTGCCGGGCGCTGAGTTGCCGCAGGCGGATGTGATCGTGAACCCCAATCAGCCCGGCTGTTCATTCCCGAGTAAATCTCTGGCGGGTGTAGGCGTCATGTTCTACGTATTGAGTGCACTGCGGGCGACCCTTCGGGATCGGAACTGGTTCACCGAGCAAGGGATCGAGGCACCTAATCTGGGCGATGCCTTGGATCTTGTTGCCTTGGGCACGGTGGCCGATGTCGTCCCCTTGGATCGTAATAATCGAATTCTGGTTGCGGCGGGTCTGGCGCGTATCCGTTCAGGGCGGGCGCGACCGGGCATAGAGGCACTTTTTGAAGTCGCGGGTCGGGATCATCAGGTCGCGACGGCCTCGGATCTCGGCTTTATCGTCGGGCCACGACTCAATGCGGCAGGCCGGTTGGATGATATGTCGATTGGCATTGAGTGTCTGCTGGCGACATCTTCGGTGTCGGCCCGTGAACGGGCTCAGACCCTGCACCAATTGAATCGGGAGCGGCGGGATATCGAGCAATCCATGCAGCAGGATGCGCTGGTGCAGTTGGAGTCGCTGGACCTCGCGCCTGATGAACTCCCGTTTGCAATGACGTTTTACGACGCAAGCTGGCATCAGGGCGTGATTGGTATTCTCGCTTCGCGAATTCGTGAGCGCACTCATCGGCCCACCGTGGTTTTTGCGCCGGCAGGAGATGGTTGGTTGAAGGGATCGGGGCGTTCGATCCCCGGCATCCACCTCCGCGATATGCTGGATCAGGTAGCGACCCGGCATCCGGGGCTGCTCAGCAAATTTGGTGGCCACGCGATGGCAGCCGGGCTCAGCCTTCCTGAGGAGCGCCTCGACGCCTTTACCCAGGCGCTGAACGAGGCTGTGGCGGCCGCCCTGAATCACCAGCCGCCGCAGCGGGTTCAGGATAGTGATGGGGCGCTGAAGGCCGCCGATTTGACGCTCGTCGTTGCCGAACAGGTGACCCATGCAGGGCCCTGGGGGCAGCAATTCCCGGAGCCTCTGTTCGATGGCGCCTTCACTGTAAAACGTCATCGCATCGTAGGCGAAAAGCACCTTAAGCTCTCTCTGGAGATCAACGATACCGAGGTAGAAGCGATCGCCTTCAATGCTGATGTAGCGCAATGGTCGGAAAGGCCGCTACAGCGCATGGGTGCGCTCTACCGGCTGGGGGTAAACGACTATCGAGGTGACCGCTCACCGCAGTTAGTGATCGATTCATTCTGGGCCATCTAAAGCAAACCATGGGCCCACTCGTCTGGCACGCGCCCACGCAACCCTTTAGACTCAACGCCCAGTTCTCCCAAGCCTGCCCGCAGCGCCCAAGCTGAGCCAGTGGGGGCGGGCGACTTTTCCTGATATTGGAGTCAATACCGTGGAAGTAGCACCACTCATCAATCAAATAAAAGACCTCCGCGCGCGCGCCGACGTGCTTAGGGGGTATCTTTGACTTTGCGATCAAAAAGGATCGCCTGAAAGAGGTTGAGCTGGAGCTGTCGGAGCCCAGTGTGTGGGACGATCCGGATAAAGCGCAGTCACTTGGGCGCGAGCGCGCGTCACTTGAAGCGGTTGTGGCGACCATTGAGCAGTTAGATGCGGGCTGCACTGACGCCAGCGACTTGCTCGATTTGGCGGTTGAAGAAGAGGATGCCGACGCAGTGCAGTCGGTGGAGGACGATCTGCTCGACCTCGAAGCGGCACTTGAGCGGTTGGAATTTCGCCGCATGTTTGCCGGAGAGATGGATCCCAACAATGCCTATTTGGATATTCAGTCGGGGTCGGGGGGGACCGAGGCGCAGGACTGGGCAGAGATGTTACTGCGCATGTACCTGCGCTGGGGAGAAGACAAGGGATTTACAACCACTTTGGTAGAGGCATCCGCAGGTGAGGTGGCGGGACTGAAAAGTGCGACCATCCAGTTTGAGGGTGAATACGCCTTTGGCTGGCTGCGCACTGAGACTGGCGTTCATCGCTTGGTCAGAAAATCGCCTTTTGACAGTGGTGGTCGTCGTCATACGTCGTTTGCGTCTGTCTTTGTATCGCCCGAGATCGATGACAATATTGAGATCGATATCAATCCGGCGGATCTTCGGGTAGACACGTATCGCTCTTCTGGCGCAGGGGGCCAGCATGTAAATACGACTGACTCAGCGGTGCGTATTACTCACGAGCCCTCGGGCATCGTGACCAGCTGCCAGACGGAGCGATCGCAGCATCAGAACCGCGACAACGCCATGAAGCAATTGCGGGCGAAGCTCTTTGAAATGGAGATGCTGAAGCGCAGCGCAGAGAAGCAGGCACTGGAAGACAGCAAGGCGGACATCGGCTGGGGAAGTCAGATCAGGTCCTACGTGTTGGATGATTCCCGTATCAAGGATTTGCGGACCGGGGTAGAGACCCGCAATACCCAGGCGGTGCTCGACGGGGCATTGGATCCTTTTATTCAGGCCTCCCTTAAAAAGGGCCTTTAAGATGATGTGTGATGGAGTCTACGGTGGATAAGCCCCTAACAGCGGAAGACGAGAACCGGCTGATCGCGGAGCGCCGTGCCAAGCTGGCAGACCTCCGCACCCGGGGTGCGGCCTTTCCCAATGATTTTCGTCGCTCGGCACTCGCCGGCGATCTGCAAGTCGAATTTGAGGGCGCTGAAAAGTCGGAACTGGAGGCGGCTGACCGTCATTTTTCTGTGGCGGGTCGCTTGATTCGCAACCGAGGGGCTTTTCTGCTGATTCAGGATGGCTCCGGAACAATTCAGCTGTATATCAATCGCGAGCAGTTAGCTGAGGATGCCGTACTGGCGATAAAAACCTGGGATCTCGGAGATATTGTGGCGGCCACGGGCCCTTTGCACCGAAGCGGTAAGGGCGATCTTTACATCAATATGCATGAGGGGCGCCTGCTGACCAAGGCACTGCGACCCCTGCCGGATAAGTATCATGGTCTGGTTGATCAGGAAATGCGGTATCGGCAGCGCTATGTCGATCTTATCGTCAACCCTGAGGTGCGGGAGATTTTTCGCATCCGAGCCGCCACGATTCAGTTCATTCGTCAGTTTCTGGCGCAGAGACAGTTTGTAGAGGTCGAGACGCCGATGCTGCACCCGATCGCGGGTGGCGCCACGGCGCGTCCCTTTGTCACCCATCACAATGCGCTTGATATGGAAATGTATTTGCGGGTGGCGCCAGAGTTATATCTCAAGCGCCTGACCGTGGGTGGTCTTGAAAAGGTCTTCGAAATTAACCGAAATTTTCGAAACGAAGGACTGTCGACGCGGCACAATCCCGAGTTCACGATGCTCGAATTTTACTGGGCTTACGCTGACTATTGCGATGCGATGGACCTCACCGAAGCACTCATGCGGGAGCTGACTCAGGCAGTGCTAGGGAGTAACGAAGTTCGCTACGGCGAGAACACTTTCCATTTTGATCAACCGTTTGCGCGAATGACGGTGGTAGAGGCGATACTCAAGTACAACCCCGCACTGACCCCTGATGATTTGTCAGACAGGGCCAGCGCTTGCGCAGTAGCGACACGGTTGGGTTTATCGGTTGAAGACGGCTGGGGGCTTGGCAAAATCCAGATAGAGATTTTCGAAGAGACAGCGGAAGCAAAACTTCAGGAGCCTACTTTTATTACGGCTTATCCGACAGAGGTATCACCGCTCGCTCGCCGTAACGACGACGACCCGTTTGTGACTGATCGCTTTGAGTTTTTCGTCGGCGGACGCGAGTTGGCGAACGGGTTTAGCGAGTTGAACGATGCCGAGGATCAAGCCGAGCGATTCCGCGAGCAGGTGGCGGCAAAAGATGCGGGGGACGATGAAGCCATGCATTTTGACCACGATTACATTAGAGCCCTCGAATACGGACTGCCCCCCACGGCGGGCGAGGGTATCGGCATCGACCGACTGGTGATGCTGTTGACTGACTCTCCTTCAATCCGTGATGTCATTCTGTTTCCCCATTTGCGTCACGAGCAGTCGCCTTGAGTTGATTGCGTTGCTGGTGTGAGCAGCCTGCCAGATGCTAAGCTCTTCAAAAGAGACAGGGGTTTACACGGTGCGTCGCGAGTTTCGTGTCTGGTTGGTGGGGGTAGTGGCTGTCGGTTTTTTGACCGGGTGCGCACTGTCCCCTCTGGAAGGCCAGGAGCGGACACAGCAAGATGATTCACTCAAGGAGCAGAGTGCCGACGCACTATCTGATAACGCGGCGTGTGTCTGTGATCCCCCGGACGCCGGTAATCATTTCGATGCCGCCATGCAAATGCTGGCGTTGGGTGATTTTGATGGTGCACGCACGTCAATGGCCCAGCATGCGGATTCTGGAAGCGATCAGGCAGCGCAGGAAGCCGCCGCAGGCCTCGATCTCATCGAAGCCATCGCCGCTCAGGGTATTGGACTGAACGCCACTGGAGGCCCCCCCGAAAGTGCGCGGGGTTCGGTGCTAAGACTGCTGCTGGCATTAATTGATGATCTGCAGGGCCAGGTAGCCCAAGCCCAAGCGGTAAATGCGCAGCTCTCCGTCGAGCTTGAGAAGCGCGAAGATGCGCTGAAGCGACTGCGGGAACTTACGCTGGGGCAACCGGAAGCCTGACGCGGAACAGCGCGCCTTGGTTGGGTTGGCTTGCTACCTCAATACTGCCGCCCAGCATGGTGCAGAACTCTTTGACAATCGCGAGTCCCAGGCCCGTGCCACCGTACTTGAGGCCGGTATTGGCCTCGGCCTGAATAAACGCCTCGAAAACACGCGCTTGTTGCGCTTCCGTCATGCCGATGCCGGTGTCTGCTACGGTTACCGTCAGATTTTGCTGATCCATTGCGGCCGAAACCGTGATCTGTCCGTCTTTCGTAAATTTGCAGGCATTAGAAAAAAGGTTGGTCACAATCTGCTGTAGCTTGCCCCGGTCGCTCTCCATATCACGCATACTCTTTTTATCGATATCCAATACCAGTTTGTTGCCGTTTTGTGCCAACAAAGGTGACAGCGCATCGCAGACCTGAACCAGCAGTGGAGCAGGATTGAAGGCTTCGAGGCTGACCTGCATTTTGCCCGTTTCAATTTTGGATAAATCGAGAATATCGTTAATCAGAGTGAGCAACTGCTTGCCCGAAAAAATAATGGTGTTGAGGTCGTGATGAAATTGTTCCCGATTAATTTCAGTTTCGTCACCCAGCTCGTCCTGAAGCATCTCCGAGTAGCCGATGATGGCGTTCAGCGGTGTTCTCAGCTCATGACTCACATTGGCCAGAAACATACTTTTTGCCGCATTGGCTGAATCTGCATCGGCCCGGGCGGTATTCATTTCTTCAATAGCCGTTTGCAATTTGGTGGACATCTCGTTAAAAGTGCGCGCCAGGTCACCGATTTCGCCGGAATCCCATTGCTCGTCGATGCGGTAAGTCAGGTCGCCAGAGCCGAAGCGCTCCACACCGGTTTTCATGCGGGTAAGCGAGGCGTTGGTGCTACGAATCATGGCAAAAACCAATGCCAGTGTGATGGCGATAGAGCTAATAAAACCGACGATCGTGATCTGATCGGTCAGGGTAATCGTGCGGTCAATGGCGTTGGCCCGCTGAACCGCAAGAAAAGACTGGCGCTGATCAAGTTCCTGTAGCCGCTGTTGAGCATTGTTGTAGGCGCGCGCGTCTTCCACCGGAGGTGTGGGGCCGGTTTGGTTGTAGCGTTGATAGAATTGACGCCACTGCGCGATCAAGGTTGTCGTGCTCTCGTGCAGTCTGCGGTAGTAGGCTTCAAGATCCTCCCCGCCGTAGCTGCCCAACTGCCGGAGGCGCTCGGCAATGATGTCCAGATCGGTCTCGGCCTGATCCAGTCGGCTGTCCTCCAGCGGCTCATCGGTCGTCTCGCGCAGCGTTGCCAGCACCAAAACCTGTTGTCTTTTGTTCTGCAGGTTTTGTGCAAGCTCCGCCGTTAACTGTGCCGCGGTCACAGCTTCCTGATAAGCGAGTGAGCTCTCGTTTCGCGCAAAGCTCCCCCATAAGGACGTAGCAACGTTAATAGCGAACAAAATCAGTATGGCGCCAGAGAAGAGATACAGTCGGCCGCGGAGGCTTAGCCGCGGCCGCAGTTGTGTCATTACATCAGGTGTTCGCATTGAGAGCGGCCGCAATCACAGTGAGCAGCGCCGGAAAATCCACTGGTTTGGTCGCGAAGTCGGCGCATCCCGCGTCCAACGCACGGACTTTGTCTTCCTCCATGGCGTGAGCGGTTAAGGCAATAATTGGAATATCGCTGATTGCGGGATCGGCCTGAGCCTCGCGGCAGGCTGTCCAACCATCTTTAATCGGAAGATTCATATCCATCAGCACCACGCCGGGAGATGCTGCACGCATGACTTCGAGTGCAGTTTCGCCGTCGGCTGCCGTGATGACACCGTGTCCGGCACGCTCGAGGCGCCGGATGAGCATATTTCGGTTCACTTCGTTGTCTTCTACCAGCAGGATCTGGCGTCGCTCATCACTCATCACTTCAATCCCAGCACTGGATACGTCAGGATCGATCCTTCGATACCCTTGGCAAAGATCTCCCTCGGCTCTCCCAAACGAAAAATACCCTCTGGTAGATGCTGGCGAGTGGCTTCGGCAATCAGAATTTCGTTGACAGCAGTTTTCCCCTCGATACGAGAGGTCACGTTCATCGCGTGTCCAACGCAACCATACTTTGCCCGCTGCTCTGACCCAATATTGCCGGCAATGACCTTACCGGTGTTTAGCGCGATTCGCTGACTCAAGGCCGGGAGCCCGGCGGCGGCATTCGCGGCATTCACCCTATCCATTGCCTCTCGCATCGCGAGTGCACAGCGTACCGCGCGCTCCGGGTCGTTATCTAACCTTCGGGGGGCGCCAAAAACCGCCAGAATGGCATCCCCAAGGAACTCGTCAATGGTTCCCTGATACTCGAAAATGATGGCCGTCATCGCCTCGAAGTAGCGATTCAGTAGTGAGACGACCTGTGTCGGGGGGAGATGTTCCGCCAGACTGGTGAAGCCGCAAATGTCCGACATCATGATAGTGACTTCGCGCAAATCGCCGCCAAGTTCCAATCCTTCCGGGGCTTCTAGCAGCTGGTCGACGATATCGTCCGACAGGTAGCGACCAAAAGTGCGCCTGATAAAACGCTCGTTGCGTTCGAGTTGATGGCGATAATCCTCTTCTCGGTCGTGCCAGCGTTTGCGCTCGATACCCGCAGAGATGCGCGCTTGCAGCAATACGGGATTGAACGGTTTCAATAGATAGTCGTCTGCGCCGGCCTGAATACAAGTGATGATTTGGTCCATGTCCTGGCGGCCACTGATCATGATCACAGGTGTGGCTCGAAGTCCTTCATGCTCCTTCATTTTTTTCAGAACCTCCGCACCACCGATACCAGGCATCATCAGGTCGAGGAGCACCACGTCCACGCCGCGCGTTTCCAGCAGTTCCAATGCCTCTTCGCCCGACTCCGCAGAAATCACGGTATGTCCGGCCCGGGATAATAGGCGGCTGATCAGTTCCCGATTTTCGGGCATGTCATCGACAGCCAGAATCACCCCCGCGTCTTCTTGCATCGACACTGCAGGGGTCATGCTGACTTGGATGGTTGGGTCTAATTGGGTGCTGCCGGCACTCGAGAGAAGTGCAGGGAGCGTTTTGCCCAGCGCAGGGTGGAGCAGGGCCATATCCTCTTGCAACATCTCGGCGTAGCCGCGGATCGCGCCGATCACATTGAGCAGATCGTGGTTCACGTCAGGGGTGGGGGTATCGAGCAGTTCTGATACCCGTGCAAGGCCCTCTTTCAGTGCCAGGACATCAGCGTCGGCAGGGGGGACAACGGTCACGGTAGGGCGAGCGGTCGCCGCAAGAAAGGGTTCCGCAGAAGAGAGAATGCGGCGTGCCCACGCCACGGGTTGGTCCGTTTCAGTGCTCACTGTGCCCTTATCTTGCGCCATGCCGCCTCAGTATACCGGTGAACCGACGCGCGCGAAGCTGTCGCTTACTGGGGATAGTCGATCAGGAATTGATGGGTTAGTATCGCAATAACTTGGGGAGTAAGCGGGGCACACTATTTATGTTAGATCAAGTGGAAATATTTCACGGCTTGGCTGACGAAGAGCTGAAGGCACTCGAGGCGAGTAGCACTACCCGAGCTTTCCCCAAAAACACCGTTGTGATTCACGAGAATGATCCAGCGGATTCACTTTTCGTGATCGAATCCGGCAAGGTCAAGGTCTACTGCAGCGATAAAAACGGCAAAGAGTTCATCATGAATACCCTCGGCCCGGGGGATTATTTTGGAGAACTTGCTCTGCTCGATGACTCGACTCGCTCGGCCTCTGTGAGAACGGTAGAAAAATCTGAGTTTCGTATCGTGATGAAGGAGGATTTCTCGGGTGTGCTAGAGGATCATCCGGGGATCACCCAGCAGTTAATCAGCAACCTCGCCGGTCGAGTTCGCAAGCTGACGGCAGATGTCAAAAGTTTGGCCTTGCAGGATGTGTATGGCCGGGTGGCCAACGTGCTCATGGATCTTGCCGAGGAGCGGGGAGATGGCACGCTGTTTATCCCAGAAAAGCTGACTCAACAAGATATTGCGGATCGGGTTGGCGCCTCGCGGGAGATGGTCGCGAGAATTCTTAAGGACCTCACTATTGGCGAGTATATTCGCTTCGAGGGACGCCACATCATCATCAATACTCGACTCCCCGCTAAATACTGATCAATCGGTAGAGCGTTCCTTAACGAGGGCGGTTAATGCGCCGCGTTTCAACCGCACTGTGATCGGTTCTCCTTCGGCTGCGTCCCGGGCTTGCCGGATCAGCTTGCCACTGCCGTCTGTAACGATCGCGTAACCGCGACCCAAAATATGCTCCGGTCCCAGTGATCGCAGCAGGGATTGCTTGTGCCCTGCCTCGGCTCTGGCATCTTTTACCCGCTGCTGTATGTGCATCACCAGTTGCTGTCGCAGCGGGGTGAGCTGGCTGCGATGCCTCTCCAGCGCATGACGGGGGTGTTGGGCGAGCAAGCGCAAGTGGCTCTGGCGGGTGTGTCCTTGGACGCCGGTGATGTGTCTGCGGATGGCTTGATTCAGTGAAGTACGTAGTCGCGTGAGGGTCCCACTTTGCTGTTTCAGTGCAAAGCCCGGGTCCCTCAGCCGTTTGCCGAAGGCGGTATGGCGAATGTTGTGATCTGCCAGCATGCGTTTGATCGTTTGCGCCATGCGAGCAGATAGACCATCGAGGAGTTGCAGCAACTCCACCTGATCAGCAGAAATCAGCTCGGCGGCGGCGGAAGGGGTCGGTGCCCTGGCGTCTGCGGTCAGATCGGCAATACTGAAATCGGTTTCGTGCCCCACGGCAGAAACTGCCGGAATTCGGGCAGCAAATAATGCTCTGGCGACAACCTCTTCATTGAATGCCCACAGATCCTCCAGTGAACCACCACCTCTACCCACAACTAACACCTCCAGCGGCAACGTGCCTTCAGTGCTTAAGCGGTCTGCGAGTTCGATAGCGGCGGCAATTTGTTGTGCGGCACCCTCTCCCTGAACTGCGACAGGGAACACATAGACTTTGCTGTGGGGGCTTCGGCGACCGAGGACAGTGAGGATGTCTTGCAGCGCCGCTCCGGTGGCAGACGTTACAACCCCAATGTGCTCGGCCGCGGAGGGGATCGCCTGTTTGGCTTCTGCTGTGAAGAGCCCCTCCTGAGCCAATTTATTTTTTAACCGTTCAAAGGCGAGTTGCAAGGCGCCCACACCTGCAGGCTCCAGATGCTCGCAAATTAACTGAAACTCGCCTCTGCCCTCGTACAGCGATACCCGCGCCCTGATACGCACGGATTCTCCCTGACCCGGGCGATATTTGATTCGCGTATTGGCGCGCCTGAACATGGCGCAGCGGACCTGGGCATCGGCGTCTTTGAGCGTGAAGTACCAATGGCCCGAGCTGGCTGCTGTGAAATTGCCGATTTCTCCCTCTACCCAGACCCAGTCAAAATGGGTCTCAAGGAGATGCTTTGCTTCCCGGTTGAGCTCACTTACGGACAGTGTGAGGGGCTGGTGAGGCATGCTCTGCATGGGCATTTAATCGCTATGCTGGTGTCACTGATCAGGCGTGAACGGAGGTACGATTGTCGCACCATTGGGCCCTCTGTATACTAGCGCGTTTGGGGAAACCCGATATGGCAGTTAGTGGCCATTCGGGTACGACGAGGCCAACATGCTCCGAATCGCACACGAAGGGCTCACTTTCGACGACGTGCTCCTCCTGCCCGGCTACTCAGAGGTCACCGCCAAGGACGTCTCGCTGGTGACGCGCCTGACCCGCAATATCCCGCTCAATATTCCACTGGTATCGGCCGCGATGGATACGGTCACAGAGTCCCGGCTGGCCATTTCATTGGCTCAGGAGGGTGGTATCGGAATTATTCATAAGAACATGACTATCACTGAGCAGGCCGAAGAGGTCCGCCGGGTGAAGAAGTTCGAGAGTGGAGTGGTCAAGGACCCGATCACGATTGAAAGCACGGCGAGTATTGCCCAGCTGATTGAGTTGACCCGTGCCAACGGCATTTCGGGTGTGCCCGTGATGGATCAGGGAAATCTGGTGGGCATTGTCACGCGGCGGGACATTCGCTTTGAGACGGATACCGAGCAACCGGTGTCCGCCATCATGACGCCCAAGCAAAAGCTGGTCACGGTGAAGGAGGGCGCCCCACTTGAGGAGGTGCAGCGACTGCTCCATGAGCACCGTATTGAAAAAATACTGGTGGTCGACGATGACTTTGGCCTCAGAGGGCTCATAACCGTTAAGGATTTTGACAAGGCGGAATCGTTTCCTCACGCATGTAAAGACAGCTTCGGTCAGCTTCGTGTGGGCGCATCGGTTGGTACCAGCCCCGATACCGATGAGCGGGTCGAGGCACTGATTCGCGCAGGCGTTGATGTGCTGGTCGTCGATACCGCCCACGGGCATTCTAAAAATGTGCTGGATCGCGTGGGTATGATCAAAGCGACCTACCCGGACATCGACGTGATTGGCGGCAACATTGCCACGGCGGAAGCCGCTTTGGCATTGAGTGACGCTGGCGCCGACGCGGTGAAGGTCGGCATTGGGCCTGGCTCTATTTGCACCACGCGCATTGTCACAGGCGTGGGCGTACCGCAGATTTCAGCGATTGCTGCGGTGGCGGAGGCGCTCACTGATAAAGGCGTCCCCGTGATTGCCGATGGCGGCATTCGCTTTTCGGGTGATCTGGCGAAAGCTTTGGCGGCGGGCGCAGATGCGGTAATGATGGGTAGTATGTTCGCTGGTACTGAGGAAGCACCGGGCGAAGTGGAGTTGTATCAGGGCCGCACTTACAAATCCTACCGGGGTATGGGCTCTATTGGCGCCATGTCCCAGAACCAAGGCTCCTCTGACCGTTATTTTCAGGATTCCAGTGTGGGGGCTGAAAAGCTGGTACCCGAGGGTATCGAGGGCAGGGTGCCGTATAAAGGACCCGTGTCGGCCATTATTCATCAATTGATGGGTGGGGTGCGCTCTGCAATGGGTTACGCGGGTTGTGCCACGATGACGCAAATGCGCGCGGAACCGCAATTTGTGAGAGTGACCGCCGCAGGCATGTCGGAGTCCCACGTACACGATGTCTCTATCACCAAGGAAGCACCCAATTACCCTGTGCGGTAATCGAGTGGTGGTGCAGCCAGTGAGTCGTTTTAACCGGAAGCCCACAGCGTGACGCAGGATATCCACCGCGATCGACTGCTGATTCTCGATTTTGGTTCTCAGTACACCCAACTGATTGCGCGACGCATTCGTGAGGTGGGGGTGTATTGCGAGA
>JAYNYK010000037.1:21123-25930 GCA_038102985.1 Halieaceae bacterium | reverse complement strand
CTCGCTGTGACTCCCGCGGAGGCGGGTGGCGGGATCGTCACCTGCGCCGTATGGCAGCGAAACCAAAAAGGCGACACCATTCTCAAAGGCGAGGCAAAGGCCCGCATTCCCCCGCGGCCCTAGCGGGGAGCTAGAGGCGCGGTACCGCGGCTCGGGGTATCCAGTTCAGGTAGAGGTCATCTCAGCAATGATTCGGTCGCGGAGCTTGTACTTGAGTACCTTGGTGGCACCCATCGGCCAATCTTGCACAAAGCGCACATGCCGCGGGATCTTGAAGCTCGCGATTTCGTCGCGACAGAAATCGATCATCTCAACTTCCGTCGCAGTCGCGCCCGGCACTAGCTCCACAAAAGCGACGGGGACCTCACCGTATTTCTCGTCGGGCAGGCCCACAACCTGTGCCAGCTTCACCGCCGGGTGGAGTGCGAGATAACCCTCGATCTCCACAGCCGCCACGTTCTCGCCACCCACTTTCAGCATGTCTTTGAGTCGGCCGCGGAACGTCACGCGGCCGTCGGCATCCAACTCGCCGAGATCACCGGTGCGGAACCAACCGCCATCCCAAAACGCCGCCGCATTTTTTGCCGAGTCGTTGTGATATCCGCCAAACACGCCACGCCCGCGGGCGACGATCTCGCCGCGCTCACCGGGTGCAAGTCGCTCTCCGGTTTCCGGGTCGCGCACTTCAATTTCGATGCCCGGCAGGGGTTTACCTGAGCACTGGGAGCGCAGCGTGAGTGGGTCGTCTGGGACACACATCGCGACGGAGCCACCGCACTCGCTCATACCAAAGCAGGTGATCTGAGCGGTGTGCGGCATCATTGCCTGCATCGCGAGCAGTTCTTCGGGTGTCCCCACGTTGAGCATCACGCGCACGTCCTTGAAGGTGTCGGGTTTATAACGGGGATGGTGCAGCAGCTGCAGGGTGATAGTGGGGAACGCGGGAAAGGCGATAGTGACCCGCTCGCGAGCAATAAGAGCAAGCGCCTCGCTCGGTTCGAAGTGAGTCATAGAGACAATTGTGCCGCCAAAATGGAGGGTGCCCGTGAGCGGCTGGGTGAACGCGCTATGGAACATGGGCAGCGGGCTCCAGACGACGTCTCCCTCGGCCAGTTGCAAGCGATCAGCGCCGCCCACTACGCCGGCATGTTGCAACACAATATGGTCCAGCGGGCACCCTTTGGGCATAGCCGTCGTGCCTGAGGTATAAAACATGAGCGCCGTATCCGTGACATTTGTCCCCGCATGGCGCTGTGCAACTTCGTCAGGGTCGACAGCCTCTGCCATGTCGTAGAAGGCGTCGCGATCTATAAAGCCCTCGCGAGGGACCTTGCCCAGGCATACTTTATGGTGCACCGAGGGCGCCCGCCCAACTTCTGCCTTGGTTAACAGCTCGATGTAATTCGTATGTTCCTCAGCGATATCATTGGTTATGAGCAGCTTAATGCCAGCATCTTCGGTGACGTGAGCGATCTCCCGTGCCTTGAATCTGCCGTTATAAAGCACGGGAACAGCGCCAATCAGGGATGTCCCGAATAGGAGGTCGGTATAGTCCAAGCTGTTGGCCATGAGGATGCCTACGGGATCGCCGCGCTCGATACCGAGGGCGATAAGAGAGCGGCCCACGACCCATGCCCGCGCCTCGAGCTCGCTATAGGTCACTCGCTGGTCGTCGATAACAATACAATTACGATCTGGATGTCTCGCCGAACCCCTCAGCAATGCCTCGGCAAAGGGGGCAGTCTCGAATTCAGACGCCGACAACGGTGCACCTCATCCCGCAATTGGACGGTGCAAGGCGCTGCCGTAACGTATTCTGAAAAAGGGTTAGGTGCATACGATCGCCACTCTACCGGCATCTATTGATGCTTGCTATTACCTCTTGGACATCGGTCCAGCGTGTTGGTGTGCGCTCGCCCTTGGGGCACAATGCGTGGCTGTCGGGCCCGAACATAAAACGGGTTCGGGCCGATCCAATTGCTGATAGGAAAAAAACCATGGCACGCGCCGTACTGATCAAGTTGCATTTGTATTTTTCTGCTTTTTTTGCCGCGGCGATCGTGTTGGTGGCTGTCTCCGGTGGGCTGTACCTGATCGGTATCAAAGGCAGCGTGGAGCAAACGCTGGTCGGCACCTTGGATTCCGCCGAGGCATTGCTGGCTGATCCCAGTCCCGCCGCCGTAAAGGCAGCGCTTGCTAAGGTAGGGGTGAAGGATTTCACCTTCGATTACGTTAAAAAGAAGGGCTCGCAGTTGATCACCCGGCCCACAACGCGACCGTATTACACCCTCGACGTTGGAGATGGGCGGGTGACGGTGCAATACAACGCGCCTTCAATACAGAAGCGGATGATTGAGTTACATATGGGTCACGGTCCGTCTGCCTACAAAACCTATCAGCAGTTTTTCGCAGCGGGCATGTTATTTGTGATGCTTAGCGGTTTGTGGCTTGGATTGTCCTCTGACCGATTACGCACCACAACACTTATCACCTCGGGTGCTGGTCTGCTGTTGTTTGCCGTGCTGGCGCTCACTTGAACTTGAGCGGGGATGAGCGTTTAAAAGATCGCTAAATGGTATCTGGCTAAGGAGTCTCCAAGGGTTTTCCGGGAAGCAGGGGATTGCCGAGGGAGTTTCGATAGGCAACAAAAAAGCCGGGCAGTGCCCGGCTTTTTTATTCATTCAGCCAGTGATTAGAAATCCCACTGGAATTCCACGCCAGCCGTGCGGTAGGCGCCGGGAGTCACGAACGCGCCACCAAACTCAGGGGCCATGATCACTTCGCCGATATACTCTTCATCAAAGAGGTTTCGGGCAAAGGCCGTGACACGCCAGTTATCGCCACCAATACCTACGCGGAGATTAGTGATGCCATAGCCATCAACTTTAGTCTTCTCGTAGCTGGTGTCCAAACCACCTTGTCCTGGAACCAGGCGCTGCAGCCATGCTGGTACGGAGTAGTTTGGTCCGATGCCCAAAGCAGGTACACCCGGATTGGGACTATCTAGATCGTTCCCTTGAACAACGTGGTAGAAGATGTCGCCTTGATAAGCATACTCAAGTCTCGCCATGAGATTGAGGTTGCCAATGTTCTGATCCCAAGTTAATGCCAAGTTGGCGGTGAACTCGGCGGCATTCGGGACATCGTTACCCGCGACATAGGGGCGTACCGTCATGGAATCGATTTCGCCATCAATTGTGCTGTACCCCGCATCGAGGCGCAAACCGTCGGTCATTTGCCATGAGGCGCCCACTTCAAAGCCCTGAATGGTCACTTCGTCGATGCCCTCTACCGTTCGCATCAAACCGAACGGGCCTACGTAGAATTCAAAGAACTGCATGTCGTCGACTTCGGTGTGGTAGGCAGCGGCGTTGAGTTGAAGGTTGCCATCGAGCAATGTAGAGCGAAAGCCCACCTCGAAAGAACTGGAGGTCTCTTCCTCATAAATCTCTGGTGGCGCGACTGGCAAGCCATCGGGGTTCACGAGAAACAGGCTAATGATCTCCGTGCCACCCAAGTTGTTAAAACCACCCGTCTTGAAGCCAACCCCCCAGCTACCGAACAGGGTGGTATTGTCAGAAAGGTCATAGCTCAGACTGATTTTAGGCTGGAGAGCGTCAAACTCTTCGCTTCGCTTGTCTACGCGGGCACTAACCGCCCCAGTTTCAAGGTCGATAAACGCCGGGTTCCATGGTGTGCCGCCCAGTGGCGCGCCATTCAGTGTACAGCCGCCTTCGAAGAAGGCACCGCAATAGTTAATGCGGGTCGAAACGTAACCATCCGCCGGGCTTGGCACGGCGTTGGTCACTTCTCGGTCTTCCACGTCGTAGCGTAATGCTACCGATAGCTCCATCCGATCTGTCAGGTCGTAGCTGATTGAGCCGAAGCCGGAGAGAACGGTAGTTTCAAAATCATCAAGTACGAGTGCATCGGTAAGCTCATTGACGAAGGAACGCGGGAGCTGTGCCCGGCCGTCATCCTCAAGCTGCGCTACACCAACGCGACGGTCGATGTTGAGGAAGTACATCCCCGCTTGCCAACGCAGTCGCTGATCAGCATCAGAGGTCCACTGCAGCTGGAAGCTGATATCGCGCTGGTTGCGCTCCTGATACTGATAACCGTCACACGTTGTGGGGCTATAGGGGGGGAAGAATGGGTCGCCACTGCCGTCAAAGGAGGCGGCCAGATTGAAAGTAGGCTGTTGCATTGGCGTGGCGTCACCCAGAAACAAGGATCTGTCAGCAGCACTTTGCTGACAATGCCCGAGATTGTTGTAAAAGCCGAATGCACCAGAAGTGCCGTCCGCGAGAAAGTACTGATCTTGATCGGAGTAAAGCGCCCACGCAGTCAGCGTTCCATTGTTGAACTGTTTGTCGACCTTGACGGATAGCTCCAGGGTGTCCTGTTCGTTCTCGGGATCCACGTTGGGGCTATACACAAAATCGAACTCATTAACATCAATGGACGCTGCGGCACTGTCCACGCCGAAGTCGCTCAGGCCAGCCAACGCGCCAACGAAAAAGGGCAACTCAAAAGCGGCGTTAAACGCGATCGAGGCGGCCGAAACCGTGGAGTATCGGAGTTTTGTATCGATCGAGAGCGTATCCGTTGGATCCATCACGATTCGGGCGCTGAGAGCAGTCTCCTCGTAATCATTGACCACGTCATCTTGCAGGTACACGTTCTCAAGAAATCCGTCAGTTTTGCGATGAGTCACGGTCAGGCGGCCCGCAGTGTCACTGCCCAGAGACCCGGCAATAGTGGCAGTACCGTAGTAGGTCCCGTATTCGGCACCTCCCACCTTCAC
>JAYNYK010000037.1:0-21023 GCA_038102985.1 Halieaceae bacterium | reverse complement strand
AGTGAGCTATCACCCACCTCAACCGTGTTCACAAAGGTCACGCCGGGGGTCATGTAAACGAAATCTTCGGCTCGCTCCACGCCCATGTTGGCGATCTGGCCCTCGGTAAAGGCGGTGACTGTGGCGGGAACATCCTGTAGCGATTCCGCTCGCGCCCGTGCGGTAACCACGACTTCTTCCAGTTGCGCGGAGGCGACCGACGGCATGAGCAAGGCCGCACTCGACAGGGCAGCCGAAACGGCAGCGGTTAGAGGGAGTGTCGCGAGTGCTTGGCGACGTCGATAGAGTGGGGTGCAGCTACTCATGGGTGGGCTCCTTTGTGCTGACAAGGCCTTATGATGGCCCGAATATTTCGGTATGTACCGCTATTTGTGAGGCTTGGATTACCAGCGGATACCAGCGACGCAGTCGCTTTGTCCGGACAACTCAGTATATCTCACCCAATATGGCTGTGCGATCGGCCTCGGTCAAGTCCAGTTCTGCGATAATTTTGGCGGTTTCGGCGCCGATAGCCGGTAATTCGGTATTGATTTGCGCGGGTTCTCGGTCAAAACGCACTGCTGAGCCGATATGGTCGTTCCCCTCGGCGTCCCTGAAGCGCATGCCCCGCTCCCATACGTGATCGGCATCCCAGGCCTCTTTCAGAGAGATCACCGGACTCCAACAGATATCGCGCCCTGCAAACCAGGCCTCCCACTCAGCGCGGGTCCGTTCCCGAAAGGCGGTGCGCAAAAATGTGATCGCTGCCCAATGCCCCTCACCGGCAGGTCCAGTGACGGCCGGTATGAACTCGGCTCTCTCCAGTCCAGTGAAGAGCGCCTCCACAAACTTGTGCTCGCCGCCTCCCAGGGCGATAAATTGTCCGTCGGCGGTCTCGTAGATATTCAACATGGCATTACCACCGTGGGTGCGCTCCTGCAGTCGTTCAGGCGCCTGATTGCCGCCGAAGACGGGACCGAGAATATTGGGGCTCGCGGCCAGCACAGATTCGAACATGCTGATATCCACAAAGTCGCCCAGACCGGTGGCATTGCGCCGGTACAGTGCCATTAAAATGCCCGAGAGCGCCAGATAGGAGGAGAGCATGTCGGCGATGGGTACGCCGATGATCGCCGGTCCGCTATCCCCCTCGGGAGAGCGGGTTACGTCGAGAATCCCGGCCGCGGCGACGGTGGCGGTGTCGTGTGCGGGACGGTCTCGCCACGGGCCGGTTTGACCGAAGGCAGAGATTGAGCAGTACACCAGCCCCGGGTTTTCTTCACGCAACGCGGCATAGTCGATGCCGAGGCGCTTGGCGACACCGGGCCGGAACGCCTCGACCACAACATCCACTGTTCTTGCGACTGCCAGCAGCGCTTTTTTGCCCGCTGCGGTTTTTAAGTTAAGCGCAATGCTCTCCTTGCCCCGCTGGGTGTTGCGAAACATCACTGTCTCGTCCCCCTGAGTCCACGGAAAGGCGTCGGCGGATCGCGTGGGCTCTGGCGCGGAGGGGTTTTCGACCTTAATAACCCGTGCGCCATGATCGGCCATCAACTGCGTCGCCGCAGGCCCCGGCAGAAAGAGCGACAGGTCGAGTACGGTGATCCCTTCGAGTTTCATCCCCGTCGACAAATTAACAGGTCACGCCGTCTGCACGTAGTCCGCTGAGTTCGTCTTCGGATAAACCCAAAAGCTCACCCAGTATCTCCGCGTTGTGCTGACCAATTTGCGCGCCCGGCCAATCAGTTCGTCCAGGGGTCTGGCTGAGTTTGGGGAGGATGGCAGGTATTTTCAGCGGCTTGCCGTTGATTTCTACGGTTTCAAACATCCCGCGCGCAATGTAGTGGGGGTCCGTCATCATGTCCTCAACGCTATAAATGGGACCAACCGGCACCCGCGCCGCCTCCAGCTTGGCGATAATTTCTGCCGAGGTATGTGCTGCACACCACGCTGCCAGTGCCTCGTCAATTTTTTGTTCGTGAATGACCCGTCCCTGGTTGTGTTCGAGCGCTGGGTCGTTGGCCATGTCTTCCCTGCCCGCCTCTGTCATCAAACGTTTGAAAATGGAGTCACCGTTGCCGCCGATGACGACATGCTTCCCGTCTGAGCAGAGATAGGTGTTAGTTGGGACGATGCCTGTGATCGTGGTACCAGAGGGTTCGCGCACCACGCCCGCGCCATCGAACTCGGGCACGATTCCCTCGAGAAGATTGAAGATGGATTCATACAGCGCAACATCCACCACCTGCCCCTGACCACTTTTGGTGCGCTCGATAATGGCGAATGCCACGCCCAGGGCGGCGTGGATGGCGGCGACCGTGTCACCCAGAGAGATATTGGGGCGCACCGGGGCTTTACCCGGCTCACCATTGATGTAGCGAAAGCCGCCATAACCCTCAGTGACCGAGGCGTAGCCCGGCTTCTCTGAAAACGGTCCGCTTTGCCCATAGCCAGAAATTCGCGCATAGATGATGCCCGGATTTTTTTCCTGCACCTGCTCAGGACCCAAGCCCCAGCTTTCCATAGCGCCGGGTCGGAAATTTTCGACTACGACGTCGGCCTGAGTCAGCAGATCAAAGGCAATCTCCCGTCCGCGCTCGGATTTCAGATCAAGGGTGACGCTTTTCTTGTTGCGCGCCAGCGAGTGGTACCACAGCGACATCCCGTCCCTGACCTCTCGCCACTGCCTGATGGGGTCTCCCGTCGGCGGTTCTACCTTGATGACCTCAGCACCAAAATAACCGAGGATGGTGCCCGCAAACGGGCCGGCTAGTAACTGACCCAATTCGATCACTCTGAGGCCTTCCAAAGGTCGCGATCCAGACATAACGTTCTCCCGGTGACTTGCCTGAAGGGGGGCGTAAAATAGTACGGACATTTGGTGATAAAAGGAATGAAGATGTCGCTCGTGTTGCTGACCTTGGCACTGGGCCATGAGCGTCGAGAAAGGAGGTTGGTCTATGTTCTGGGGTAGGTTGAGAGCGGTTGGCCCGTTGCTGGGCTATGTTGCTGTTTTGACGATGTGGTCGGTGATGGCACGTGCCGAGGCGGATTGGGTGTTGCGCGGCGGGCCGATCTACTCGATGGACGCCTCGGCGCAACACTTTTCCGCCATTGCGCTCAAAGGTAATCGCATCGTCTGGCTGGGAGATGCCGACGCGGCGACTCCTCACATCGGCGCTAAGACCGAGGTGGTGGAGCTTGAGGGCCGTAGCGTTTTCCCCGGATTTATCGACACCCATATCCACAGTATGGATACCCTCCCACTGGTCAATGGGGTGAAGCTCAGTCCTTATCAGAGCGCAGAGGAGGTTCTGGCCTCGATCGCAGAGCATGCCCGCACGCACCCCTATCAAAACCCGGTGATTGGTAATGGTTTTCTGGCCCCCGCCTTTGGCGTGAACGGACCGACGGCAGCGCAACTCGATGCGGTGATCCCCGATCGCCCCGCGCTCATCATCGACGAGGGAGGGCACACGGCATGGGCCAATACTTTGGCACTGAAAGCGGGGGGTATTACCCGTGAGACGCCAGACCCGGTGCCGGGCGCGCATTTTTTCCAGCGCGACGAGTCCGGCAACCCGACTGGCTGGTTAGTCGAGGGGGCAGCGATTGATCCAGTGAGCGAGGCGCTCGGGTTGGTCAGTGAGGAGGCAATGGCGCTGGCCGCTCCGGGATTCTTTGCAGAAATGTCGGCGGTGGGCCTGACCGCCGCTTTTGACGCCGGCATGATTGATACCGGCGAGCAGGGACGCGCGCTGGCGCTCAAAATGGCTGAGGCGGGTGAGTTTCCCTTACGAATGGTTGCTTCACTCTATGTGAACCAGCCCGAGCAACTCCACAACGCCCTGGCCGTGCTGGCGCAACTCAATGCGCGTTATCGGCATCCACTGTTCACGGTTTCGACTCTGAAGTTGTCACTTGATGGCACGGTGGAGGCCAAGACCGCGGTGATGCTGGAGCCCTACAGCGCGCCCGAGGGCCACGAACCCGCGCCGTTGTTGCCGAATCCTGCGATGTTCGATGCTGTCGCTGCGGCGCACCAGGCCAATATCGATTTGCACCTCCACGCCATTGGCGACGGCGCCGTGCGGGCCGCTCTCGATGCCATCGAGCGCGCACGGAGGATGTATCCGGAGAGTGCGAGTCGATCCACCATTTGCCACATCGAAATTGTGAGTGCGCAGGATGTTGCTCGTTTCGCTGCACTCGGGGTGGTCGCGCAAACCACGCCCACCTGGTTTTATTACGACGATCTTGCGCTGAATCGTTTGGGTGAGGATCGCTTCAACCAGATGTATCCCCTGGCCTCTATTCTCCGCAACGGCGGCAAAGTGACATTGGGTAGCGACTACCCAGTGAGCTGGATCGGCCAAGACGCCTTGAATCCGATGTTCAACATTGAGATGGCTGTGACGCGGCAGCAGGCGGGTAATGCTGAGGCGCCCGTGCAGCCGCGTGTCAGCGAGCGGCTCAGTGTGGATCAGGCGATCAGGGCACACACCTCGGATGCTGCTTGGCAGCTGCGATTGGAGGACGACATTGGCACTTTGGAAGTAGGTAAGCTCGCCGATTTGGTGGTGCTCGAGCGTGACCCGTATGCCAGCGATCCGTATCAGCTCCATACCATTCGAGTAGACCGCACCTTTTCGGACGGCCGACTGGTGTATGTCAGGCCGGGGCAGTGACCCCGGTTGTGATGCGCTGGGGTGGTCCCAAGCGCTGGCGGCCCGTTAGCGCATAAACCCATATGCCAGCGGCCGTCCGGTGACATGCTGCGCTACGGCAGCCATTTCTGGAGGGGCAGAGTAAAAACTGAGCACACCCTGCCAGACGTTTGGGCGCCACGGGGTGGTTATCGGGTGCGCCTTTGCTTTAAATAGGAATCGTTCTCGTTTCTATTGCGCATGAGAATAATTCGCATTACTATTCTCGTCCCAGAAGTCAGGTGAGACCGTTCTCTTGTCCGGTTTGTTCGTGTCATCAGCCCACCGCAATGCGTTTTTTAGCGCGATCGCAGTCGTGAGCGGCGCACTCAGTGCACCTTTGATGGCCGCGGGGCAACTGGAGGAGGTGACCATCATCGGGAGCCGGGATGCTGCGCGGGAGATTGCGGGCTCGGGCGCACTGATTGAATCCCTGCAGATTCGCGACGAAATCGCTACGGATATCAATCAGCTACTCAAAACGGTACCCGGGACCTACATCCGCGAAGAAGATGGCTACGGTCTGCGCCCTAACATCGGCATCCGCGGCGCAACCTCAGAACGCTCGGCGAAGATCACGTTGATGGAAGATGGCGTTTTGATCGCGCCGGCCCCCTATGCCGCCCCTGAGGCCTATTATTTTCCGACCCTGGCAAGGATGCAGGCTATTGAGGTACTCAAAGGTGCCTCGCAGCTGCGGTACGGCCCCCAGACAACGGGCGGTGTTGTAAACCTCGTGTCCAACGCGCAACCGGGTGAGCCCGGGGGGCGCGTGCAATTGGTTTATGGCCAGGATCATCAAACCGATTTACTGGCGAGCTATGGTGGTCGAGTAGGGGCGGTGGGCTTCAGTCTCGAGACGGTCCAGCGCTACAACCAAGGGTTTAAAACGATTGACCGCTCGGAGCAGGATACGGGTTATCAGATCGAGGACTATGTAGCCAAGCTGTCCTGGCAGGGTGAGCAGCACGCGCTCAATCTTAAGGCACAGTACTCGGACGAGACATCGGATGAGACTTATCTCGGACTCACGGATGCCGATTTTGCGCAAGACCCCGACCGTCGTTACGGTTTGTCATCGCCGGATAACATGACCAATGACCATAACGCGATCTCTGTTGGTTGGGATTGGCAGGTGTCGGCAGCGCTTGAACTGAACACCACGGTATATCGCAATCAATTTCATCGCGACTGGTTCAAGCTCTCGGGTGGTGGCGCTCTCGTTGAGGCAGCGAATCAGGGAGATGCAGCTGCACAAGCCATATTGGATGGGGAGGGCGACCAACTTGGATTGTCCTTTAAGCACAACAATCGCCGTTACGTCTCGGAGGGGATTCAAAGCAATCTCAACTGGGAGTGGCGCGATCATGTGGTGGCGATCGGTGCCCGCTACCATGAGGACGAGGTCGATCGGTTCCAGCCGACCGAGCGGTATAACCAGATTGATGGCGAATTGACGCTCGAGCGCATCATTGATCCCAAGGCCAGCGACAATCGTGTGCAAACCGCTGAGGCCCTCGCCCTCTGGATTACTGACGCCTGGCAAATGACCGATGCGCTGCGCCTTGATTTGGCCCTGCGCCATGAGCGAGTCGATACCCAAGAACAGCGCTTCTCGGATGTCGGCAGAAGTGAATTGGCGTCAACTCGCAGTAACGATACGGCGATCTGGTTGCCCGGTGTGGCTGCCCTCTATCAGATTAATGATCAATGGTCGGTGCTCGCGGGGGTTCATCGCGGGTTCTCTCCGCTGGGTGGTAGCGCCCAGTCATGGGAAAAGCCCGAGACCAGCGTTAACTATGAGCTGGGTGTGCGCTACGAGGGCGAGATGTTTGCCGAGGTCATCGGTTTTTACAGCGATTTCTCCAACAAGGGGGAGAGTTGTTCTAACGCATACCCTTGCTCCAATGGCGCCACCAGTGGCACCTTTATCACCGGCGAGGCCCTGGTAGCGGGCATCGAGGCGCAAGTCGGGATGGTATTTGAAACAGGTGCAGTGACCTGGCCCTTGTCGATAGCTTATACCCTGTCCCGAGCCGAAGCGCGCGGTGAGTCGGGGAGCGACGGAATTCAGCATGGCGACAAGCTGGCCTCGGTACCCGAGCATACGTTCAGTCTCAGGTTGGGCGCAGAGATCGGCGCCCGTTGGGACAGTTATGCGGTGGTCAAGTACACCGACAGCATGTGTGTGGAAATCGGTTGCAACCGCGATGGGTCGCCCTTCGCTGAGACGGAAGGATTTTTCAGCGTGGATGTGGGAGCTCGATACGCGGTGACCGACCGGCTATCCGCTTTTGCCAAGCTGGAGAACGCGCTGGATAAGAGAGCGATCGTATCCCGGCAGCCCGATGGCGCGCGTCCGAACAAACCGATGACGGCGCTGGTGGGTGTGGAGTGGATTTTCTGATAGTGCCGATCCGGCGCATTCAACTCCCTGTTGGTCCCCCCCCAATTTCGCCTTTAAACACCGTGTAACCGCGTTTTATGGCGCCGTGTAGCGAATCGAGACCAGCGTCCACCGTGCCACACCTGATGGCGTTTCGAGCTCGATTTCGGCGTCGATCTCTTTCCCGAGGAGACTCCTGCCAAGCGGTGAGTCGCAGGAGATCTTAGCCTCATTGAGGTCAAATTCATCGGGCCCGACAATCCGCCACTGGTGCACTTCGCCCGACTCATCCTCGACGCCGACCCATGCCCCGAACCATACCTTTGCGGTATCGCCCAAGGGCGATGCAATGACCTGCAGTGCGTCCAGCCGTTTGCGCAGAAAACGCACCCGCGAATCAATCTCTCTCAAGCGTTTTTTGCCGTAAATATAGTCACCATTTTCCGACCGGTCACCGTTTGCGGCAGCGGCACTGACGGCCTTGGTCACTTCGGGCCGCTCCACTTTCCACAGGGCATGGAGTTCAGCGCGCAGCGCCGCCTCGCCCTCCGGCGTGATGTAGGGGGATCCTTGCTCGCGGGGTGGTCGGTATCTGCCCATGGGGTCAGTTTAGATGGGCTTGTGGTACCGCGAAACACTCGGCTAGAGTCAGTGTCGGTAGGACTCGCGCGATCTCGCACCCAACGCGGGGGGCGCTAGAGCTCGGTCGAACCCGTTTTACTTGGAGTGATGCGTGCCACGCTACGGTTACCTAGGGCTTTTCTTTTCTACTCTCTTGATGACGCTACTGATCACCCTATCGGTGCGAGGGGAGGGCCCCGAGCCCTGCGTAGTCCTTGAAGGGAATGCGATTCAGGGCGGGCTACTTTGGGGTCAAAAGCCCGATGCTGCCACTGTGTCCCTCGACGGGCGTTCGGTGCCGCTACTGCCCGACGGTCGATTTTTACTGGGTTTAGGTCGGGACATGGCGCCGACCGCGAGGCTGGTGATTGAAACCAGCGTATTGTGTGAGCAAGAAATCGCAATCGCCCAGCGCGAGTACCCCCTGCAAAACATCACGGGTGTGCCACAGCAAACCGTGACGCCAAGCGAGGAACACCTTGCGCGCATCAGGTCCGAGCGGGAAAAAGTGCGTGCAGCCAAGGCGCTGCGCCTCGCCCGTGATGATGGGCTAAACGCGTTGCAAACGGGGTTCAGTTGGCCGGTGACGGGCCGCATCAGTGGCGTTTACGGCAGTCAGCGGATCTATAACGGCACGCCGGGCTCACCCCATTACGGAGTGGATGTGGCGCGCCCAGAGGGAACGCCGGTGATGGCGCCGGCGCCGGGTGAGGTCACGCTGGCAGAGCCGGATCTTTTCTACTCCGGCGGCACGGTGATACTGGATCACGGTTATGGGTTTTCCTCCTCTTTCCTGCATCTGAGCGAGGTCTCTGTGTCTGTGGGGGATCGTCTGGAGACGGGTGATCGCCTCGGCGCCATTGGCGCTACCGGGCGGGCAACCGGCCCGCACCTTGATTGGCGAATGAGCTGGTTAAACCAGCGGATCGACCCGCAACTGTTGGTACCGCCAATGCCTGATTGAGCGGTGCTCTCCTGCGCGGGAGGGCTTATACTGCGGGTTTTTGGTCTCGAGGACCCTCGGCGTGCTGGACCCCAAACTACTGAATATTCTCGTGTGTCCCGTCAGTAAGGCGCCGCTCACCTATGATGAGGCGCGTCAGGAATTGCTGTGCAAGGCCAGCGGCCTCGCTTACCCCGTTCGCGATGGCATTCCGGTCATGCTCGAGGAAGAAGCGCGTGCGATGACCGCGGACGAGAAACTCGACTGAGCAGGACGCCATGACCGACACTATTTTTGGCAAGATCACCCGCGGTGAGATTCCCACGGAGTTTCTCTATGAGGATGACCAGTGCGTGGTGATCAGGGACATCAACCCTCAAGCACCGACCCACGTGCTCATTATTCCGCGCAAGCCCATCCCCAAGCTGGTGGAGGCCGACAGCGCAGATCAGGCACTGTTGGGTCATCTGTTACTGGTGGCGGGGAAGGTGGCGGAGCAACTGGGTGTGGGTGATGCCTTTAGGCTGATAATCAACAACGGAGAAGGTGGCGGGCAAACCGTATTCCACCTTCATCTGCACATTCTCGCCGGTCGCGATATGGCTGAGGGTGCCCTCGCCAGTGGGCTGGATTAGCGCACACGTCGCCACCGATTCTTCTACTGCCGGGACCAATCCATGAAAACCGCCGATATTCGCGAAGCCTTCCTCAGTTATTTTGAGGCGCAGGGTCATACCCGGGTGGAATCGAGCTCTCTGGTGCCAGCCGATGATCCGACGCTGCTATTTACTAACGCGGGCATGAATCAGTTCAAGGAGACCTTTCTCGGTCTTGAGCACCGACCTTATATGCGCGCCGTGACAGCGCAAAAGTGCGTGCGCGCAGGCGGTAAACACAACGATCTGGAAAATGTGGGCTACACCGCGCGCCACCACACGTTCTTTGAGATGCTGGGAAATTTCAGCTTTGGCGATTATTTCAAACGCGAGGCAATCCAGTTTGCCTGGCAGTTCCTGACCGAGACCCTCGGGTTACCGGCCGAGCGCTTGTGGGTCACCGTGCACATCAGCGACGATGAGGCGGCAGCGATTTGGGTCAATGAAATCGGCATTGATCCCGACCGTCTTTCGCGCCTCGACGAGGACAACTTTTGGCAAATGGGAGACACGGGACCCTGTGGGCCGTGCTCGGAAGTCTTTTACGATCATGGGCCCGATGTGCCCGGGGGCCCACCCGGGAGCGCGGACGACGATCTTGATCGGTATATCGAGATCTGGAATCTGGTGTTTATGCAATACAACCGGGACGCTGCGGGTGAGTTGCATCCGCTACCCGCACCCTCGGTTGATACCGGTATGGGCCTCGAGCGCATCGCCGCTGTGCTCCAGCATGTGCATTCCAATTACGAGATTGATCTGTTTACGCAGCTGATTGCTGCCGTTGCCGCCCAACTGGGGCTTCAGCAGAGCGATGACAAATCCCTGCGCGTCATCGCTGACCACTTGCGCTCCAGCGCTTTCCTGATTGCCGATGGTGTCTTACCCGGGAATGAGGGCCGCGGTTATGTTTTGCGCCGGATTATTCGGCGGGCGATTCGCCACGGTAACAAGCTTGGTGCCGATGCGCCCTTCTTTGCGGCACTGGTGCCCGCGCTGTTGGCGCAAATGGGAGAAGCCTACCCCCAGTTGAAGGAGCGTGAGGGGGTGATCACCGGTGCCCTGATTGGGGAGGAGGAGCAGTTCGCTCGCACCCTGGATAACGGCATGGCGATCCTTGAGGAGGCGCTTGTTGGTATCGAAGACACGGTGATTCCGGGGGACATCATCTTCAAGCTCTACGACACCTACGGGTTTCCGGTGGATCTCACCAACGATATCGCCCGTGAGCGCGGTTTGAGTTTGGATCTGGAGGGCTACGAGGCGGCCATGGCGGCGCAGCGGCAGCGCTCCCAGGATCATGCCGGCTTCAAGGTGGATTACAGCCAGGGTCTGGCCTTAGAGGGCGAAACCGACTTCTTGGGCTATGAGGAAGATCAGGCCGAAGGGACTGTCGTTGCCATTTTGGTCGACGGTGAGCCAGTCGAGGCGTTAGCGGAAGATCAGTCGGGCGTGGTGATTCTGGATCGCACGCCCTTTTATGGTGAGAGTGGCGGGCAAGTTGGAGATTGCGGTCGATTGCTGCTTGAGAATGCCGCCGCCGATGTGACCGATACCACCAAGACTCAGGGTCATCATCTCCATCACGTAACCGTCACCACCGGCAGCGTTAACGTCGGTGACAAAGTGGACGCGCAGATTGATGCAAGCCTTCGCGACCGTACGCGACTGAATCATTCGGCGACGCATTTATTGCACGAGGCTTTGCGACGCGAGCTGGGGGATCACATCCTGCAAAAAGGCTCTCTTGTGGACTCCCAACGGCTTCGCTTCGATTTTTCCCATGGCGAGCCTGTATCGGCTCAGGCATTGGCGACGATCACCACGATGGTGAACGAGCAAATCCGCGCCAACGCTGCCGTCACTACCGAGCTCATGGATATGAACGCCGCAATTGAAGCGGGTGCTATGGCGCTCTTTGGGGAGAAATATGGGGAAGAAGTGCGAGTGCTGACAATGGGCGCGGATCGTTTCTCGGTGGAATTGTGCGGTGGCACTCATGTATCGAGAACGGGCGACATTGGACTGTTCTGGATTACGGGCGAATCCGGCATTGCCAGTGGGGTGAGGCGTATCGAGGCCCTGACGGGCGAGGCGGCGCTTGTCCATGTGGCAGGGCTCTCAGCGGAGATGCAGTCGGTCTGCAATGCCTTGAAGGCTTCCCCGGACACCGCGCTGACCAAGGTTGAGTCCCTGCGAGCGGAGTTGCGAGAACTCGAGAAAGAAACGGCCCGCTTACGGCAAAAGGTCGCGACATCGGCGGGCGGTGATCTCACCCAGGGTGCGGTGGAGATTGCTGGAATCAAGGTGCTGGCGGCGCAAGTAGAGGGCGGTACGGCCTCATCGCTGCGCGACACCCTCGACCAATGCAAGAACAAGCTCGGCTCGGGCGTCATTCTTCTGGCGGCGGTTGAGGACGAGAAAATCGCGCTCGTGGCCGGTGTCACGCAGGACACAACAGACCGCGTCAAGGCGGGGGATGTGATCAAACATTTTGCGGGCCAGTTAGGCGGTAAAGGTGGTGGCCGACCTGACATGGCGCAGGGCGGCGGCTCCGACCTTGCCGCCTTGCCCACCGTGCTCGCTACCCTGCCAGAATGGGTGTCCCAGCAGCTCGCCTAGGCACGCTTTGTTAGACGAATTGCTGCCGGAGCAAAAATTTTTGAACTTTACCGGTGCTGTTGCGGGGTAGTGCGTCGATGTGCTCAACCTGCTGGGGCCATTTGAAGCGGGCCAGGTGACCGTCACATTGCGCTTGCAAGGCTTCAAGTGATATCGGGTCGCCACTGATGCTGGCAAGGACCGCGCAACCGACTTCACCCCACTTTTGATCAGCAACACCAATGATGGCCACCTCGCGAATATCCGGATGGGCCATGAGTACGGACTCCACCTCGGCGGGGTAAACATTTTCGCCGCCGGAGATATACATATCCTTGATACGGTCCTCAACCGACAGGCGCCCGGTATCGTCCCGTCGACCGATGTCACCCGACTTCAACCAGTCTCCGACAAAGGCTTCTTCGGTGGCATCAGGCCGATTCCAGTAGCCGGGGGTTACCGCTGCGCCTCGCATCCAGATTTCTCCCACTTCACCGGCACCCGCCTCCTCGGTTTCTGACTTCATCACTTTGATGTCGCCATAGGGTAACGCGCGCCCCGCGTAACCCATGTGCGCAGGAAGGTCAGATTTTTGAGCCATGCAGATGACGCCCGAGGTCTCGGTCATCCCATACACCTCCTGCAGCAGAATGCCGCGTTGTTGCCATTCTTGGAGCATGGGTTCGGGCACCGACTCTGCACCCGTGGCCGCCACTCTGATTAGGCTGAAATCGATGCGGTCGATATTAGGTGTGAGCGACATCGCTCCCCACATCGCCGGCACACCGCCGATATTGGTGATCCCCAGTTTAGGATCGTCAATAGCGCTTAACATGGCTTCGGGGTCGAAGCCGCGCATCATGAGGTGAGGTATGCCAAATTTGACGGCCATTAATACGAACTGCATGCCGCCAATGTGAAAAAGCGGCATGACATTCAGTACCCGGCTATCGGGGCTGGCCTCGCTGGGTTGCAATAAATTCAGGGCGGAGGCCAGCATCATGCGCCGTGTATACATCACCCCCTTGGGTTTGCCCGTAGTGCCCGAGGAGTACATGATCATTGACAGGGTGTCAGCGTCGACGGCATGGGGCTCAAACGCTGGGAGGTCAGATCCAAAGCAACGCTCGTAAGCGCTATCCGAGCCATCAAGGCGGCTTTCTATTTGCGTTGGGGGTTTAACAGCGGCATCGATCGCGTCAATCACCCCGCGGAAATCCCAGTCGTAAAAGATGGCAGCCGGTGTGCAGTCGCCCACAATAAAGCTCAGCTCGGGTGGAGTCAGTCGAAAATTCAGGGGGACATAGACTGCGCCGATCCGAAGTGTGGCGAAAAAGATCTCCAACACGTCCGAGCTATTCAGCCCCAGATAGGCAATGCGATCACCCGCTCGGATCCCGGCATCACCCAGCCAGTGGGAGAGGGCGTCTACGCGTTGATCGAATTCTCCCCAGGTAAAGGGGCGGTTAGCCGAGAGATCGCAGACGGCGAGGCTATTTGGCTGCACCCGACTCTGCTGATGGAGCCAGTCATTATAAAGCGGGTCAGCTGATGTCATAGGCTGCAAACACTGTTTTTATCGTTTGCGACATAGCGTAGAGGATCACTGCAAAGCTTGCCACTATCACCAAACCCGGTTCTCACCGGGCGCCTAATCGTGTTAAATACGCGCCCTCGGAACAGCAACCTTTTTCAGGCATGGCGCTGATTGTTCAAAAGTACGGCGGAACGTCGGTCGGCTCGGTGGAGCGGATTGGCGCGGTCGCAGATCGCGTGGCTCGCTTCAAAAGTGAGGGCCATGACGTGGTTGTGGTTGTGTCTGCGATGTCCGGTGAAACCAATCGGCTCCTTACCCTTGCCAAAGAGATTCAGGCCAACCCCGCCCCGCGGGAGTTGGATGCCCTCCTCAGCACTGGAGAAAAGGTGACCACTGCGCTACTCAGCATGGCCTTGCATGAGCGCGCGGTTCGCGCGCGGTCCTTTAGCGGCAATCAGGTGGGGATTCTGACTGACAGCGCCCACAACAAGGCACGTATTCAGGACATCCAGCTCGACACGCTCAAAGCTGAGTTGGAGGCGGGTGGTGTGCCCGTGGTGGCGGGCTTTCAGGGCGTTGATGTCCAAGGCAACGTGACGACATTGGGGCGAGGGGGATCAGACACTACCGCCGTCGCCCTTGCCGCGGCGCTCAAGTCAGATGAGTGTCAAATCTATACCGATGTGGATGGTGTTTATACGACCGATCCGCGCATGGTCGATGGTGCCAAACGGCTCGATCACATTACTTTTGAGGAAATGCTCGAGATGTCGAGTATGGGTTCGAAGGTGCTACAGATTCGATCCGTAGAATTTGCGGGTAAATACAAAGTGCCGCTCCGGGTACTGAGTAGTTTTGAGGAAGGGCCGGGGACACTGATTTCTACCGAGGAGGATGCCTCTATGGAAGCGCCAGTTATTGCAGGGATCGCGTTTAATCGCGACGAGGCCAAGCTCACGGTGGTGGGGGTGCCAGATAACCCCGGTATGGCCTATCGAATTTTGGGCCCCGTCGGCGACGCCAATATTGAGGTCGATGTCATTCTGCAAAACAGCCGCGGTGAAAATGAAACTGATTTCACCTTCACGGTGGCGCGAAGCGATATGGATAACGCGGCAAAGGTACTGTTACCGGTAGTGGCTGAATTGGGGGCTGGCGAGGTGCTAACCGATGATCATATTGCCAAAGTCTCGGTGGTGGGTGTTGGCATGCGCTCTCATTCGGGCGTTGCTGCCACCATGTTCAAAGCGCTGGCCGACGTGGGGGTGAATATCCAGATGATTAGCACTTCGGAGATTAAGATTTCGGTGATCATCGAAGAAAAATACCTTGAACTGGCGGTTCGGAGCCTGCATTCTGCCTTTGGGCTTGATACAGACGAAGAGGATGCACCGGCTTAGACTTTGCATGCGCCTCACGCAATGCAATAGCAGGTGCCCGTCCCGGACAACAAGGAAGTGAGTCATGTTGATTTTGACACGACGTGTGGGGGAATCGCTGATGGTCGGTGATGATGTGACCATCACCGTGCTGGGCGTCAAAGGCAATCAGGTGCGAGTCGGTGTCAAGGCACCCAAAGAAGTGGCTGTTCATCGTGAAGAAATACTTAACCGGATAGAAGAGGCTGCGTCGGAGGACGCCCGCCCGACGCCAACAGGCACCGACAGTTAGTGTTCGGGATGGCTGGGGGGTCGACCTCTTCCGAATGCAAATATTACGGTTCGTCACTGAGCGGTGGCAATCTCTCCACTAGCCGAGCGGTCGTCTACGTGCATGCGGAGGGCTGGACTCAAGCCGTTTATTTGAGCGCTAAACCCTCGATAACGTAAGCTAATCTACGATCATCTCCCTCGGGCCGGAAGGTGAGATTCGAGGAAATTCGCAGATCAAATTTGGCGCCTTTCTCTAAACTGGCTGGCCATTTCATTTTGAATCGGCCGGCTTTGACCTCACTTGTTGCAACGATCTTATCTGCGACGCGGGCAGTGAGCGTGGCTCCACTGCATTCCTTAGGACACCATCCTCTCAATTCGATAGAGGATACCGGGCTTTCAGTTTGCAGACTGACTCTGATAGTTTTGCCAGCCCAGCTGTCACTCCAAAATTCTTCGGCGTTAGATATTTGTTTAGCCGCCGTCACAGGGAAATTGTCAAAAGTGCGCGGCGATGTCGGGCTACTTTTGAAGCCCACAAAAATATCCCTCCAGATCCCGTGCTCGCCGGCTGGGTGCAGCTCCACGGTATCGAACTGGCCAGACTCTTCCATGAGGTTCATTACCCATGCCCTGTCAATTTCAGTGGGGCGATCCTGGATTTTATCTTGATAAATTGGTTCGCTCGTGTAGCCCATTTCTACAATGCAGACCGAGTCTGTTTTATCAAAGATTTCCGTAAAGCATCGCACCCCAGCGTCATACCCTTTTTGCGCCATCACCCATTGCACCGTTGCAAAGGTGGACACCACGTCGTAATGCCGCGTCGTTGAGAGTAAGTGCTCCAACAAATCTGCCTGAACGTAAGTAATGTCCTGCGCTTTGATTGCTGAGAGTTGCGAGGCCCAATCGATAAAGTCTTTACTAACGTCCACGCCGTGTGATTGAAAGCCATTGTTCGCCATAGCGTCGGAAAAGAATCCTGAGCAACAGCCGAGATCGATGAAGGACGGCGGCTGAACCTTGTCAGCAAGTTGTTCGTTGATAGATTCACATCGCGATACAGCATCTAAAACGATGTTGAGTCTCGCGTAACAATCGTTCCGGACTAAGTCCCATTCGTCCATTTCGACACCGAAAAACGGTTGGTAAGTGTGAAGATCTCCCGGGAATGGCTTCGCCTCTTTTACCTTCTCCATCAACGAATCAATAGACATTTGTCTGCCCTCCTCATAACAGTCTGAGCAATAGTAGTCGGGAAAAGTTAAGTTGCTTTTGTAGATGACCTTGGTCGCCTCGCACTCGCACGAGGAGCATTGTACGGAGAGCTTGATAGGCTCGTGCGGCGTCCCGTTTAGCATTTCTAATTGAGCCAATGAGGGTGTGCCGACCCGGACTTCAACACCGTGTTGAGCGGCTCGCAACCAGTCGTTAGCCAGCGAGGGTTGAAAATATTGTGCTTCATCGAAAACGATCATCACGCCCGCTTCTAAAGACTCAAGCAGAGACCGAGCCTCCTCAGAGTTTAGTACCGCGTCTATGGGAAAACTTTTGTGCTTGTCTCGGCAGCCCATCAGTCCGCCTGGCTTCACATTAGGACGCTTTGTCAGGGCATCATGCTCCGATGAGAGTACCAAGATGACGGAATGACCAGCATCTTTGTACTCACACATTTCGGTAATTAAGGCACTGGTTTTTCCCGAACCAGGCAATCCGGTATAAACTTTAAGCGGCATTTCGATTGAGATGGCGAAAGTGCCTCAATGTTACAGTAAAGAGGCGCAACAAAGTATTTGGAACAATGTCGGATAATTTGAGATTGAATGATCATACGATGATTTTCTCTTAGATCCGGTGAATGCTTGGCAACGCCCCCTTTTGGCGCTGCTCAGGCCGAGACTGGGAGATTTGAGGTTCTAGCCTGGGGTATTGGTATTGCGATTTATGATCCAATAGCGGGGGTATAGCGCTCGAAGGGTCAAGTACGTTTCAGACAAAATTCAACCAATGTGTGTCACGAATGGAGTTAGCAGTTTTTCTTTGATGGGTTCGAATATTGCATGCGGGGGGCGTTGTGATAGCCTCCGCAAAACTATCCCCCGTTTTGTTAGCTTAGGCGGGGCAGCCAAAATGTAGCTCTAGGGCGATGGGCCGCGAGGGCGCTCCGGCACGTCCCAATAGGTTAAAATCAAAGCTAGTACGAACGATGTCTGGTACCGTGGGCTCGGCGGCTGATGCAGCAGTTAAAGACAGTGAAAGCGCGCCATGGCCGACTCGAAGTGCGCGGTGAGTGGCGTCCATTAGCCTGAATCCGGGGGGCGTAAGAGAAAGATAGCGGCAGAAAAAATTAGATAGAATTCGGAGAAGTGGCCGAGTGGCTGAAGGCGCTCCCCTGCTAAGGGAGTATACGTTAATAGCGTATCGAGGGTTCGAATCCCTCCTTCTCCGCCATCTAAACGAAAATGCCTCGCTTTAACGACGGCGCGAGAGGCGCAGAGAGGGGCATTGGATTTGGAGGGTTAAAGGCAAGTGGTGGAAAATCAGTTGCCTCGTTGATGATACATATGCGCATTATCGATGCGACCAATGGTCAAGTGGTTTATTCAAAGCCAGTTGCCGGAGTGGCGGAGGTTGCAAAGGGTGGTATCTCTATCGCCGGCTTCGGTGAATTGTCCGCATTTATGGCTTCTCCCCTCGGTCAAGCGGTCCAAAAAATGAGCGACAGAGCCACCGACGACATCATTACCACCAGCTTTCCGGGCGTTCCCTCAGTTATTTTGACGGATGAGCCTGACCCCGAGGAAACTACAGAGACATAGGGGACAATGGTTTGGAGAAGCCAGGCGGCGGGTATGTGGATCTTGAGGAGGCAATTTGGTGAGAATATGAGCAGGTAGACAACGTTGGCTACCCTGGCGGGACTGGACTGAAATCGCCGTCACGTTTGACCTGCTCTTGCTGCCCCTGTTTTTTAGCGGTGCTGACGAAAGCGGCTAGCGAGCACCCCCATTATGGCCTATAGAAAGTCTTGCGATCTGCGTTAACCAGCCTTGTCGTGGCGAAGCAGTACGGCTTTTTAGTTAGCTGTCACTTTTTGCAATTGAAGCGCAAAGCGAATTCCTGTGTGATGTGGTGGTTACATGGGGATTTTGTATGCGTCTCACTCTGGGTTTAGTAGTCGTCCTGTCATCATTCAGCACCATATCAGCAGCGGAAAAAAATCTTTTTGGCACCTTGCATGGCCACTCAAATTGGTCAATTGACGCATTCGGAATTGGCAATACCTCGCTAGGCCCAGAAAAGGCATACGAGTTCGCCCGCGGTGATCGGGTGACTCACTTAAATGGTGTTGAGGTGCAGCTCAGCCAGCCCCTGGATTTCTTTATGCTTTCTGACCACGCTGAGATGATGGGCACCGCGCCGGGCTTCATCGTGGAGGGTAGCCCTACTTACGATACAGAAATCGCCCGTCTCGCCCGCGATGGAAAAGCAACCGAGGCGTTCACAATGATCGGCAACGCTATTGTGTCTGGAAAGCCGCTCGAGGGCCTCGGAGATCCAGAAGTGACTGCGACGCTATGGTCGCAATACGTTGCTCTCGCAGACGAGTTCAACGACCCCGGCACCTTCACAGCATTCAGGGGGTACGAGTGGACGTCGCTACCCGGTCGCGCCAACATGCACAGGAACATCATATTTCGCGGCGATAAAACCCCCGTCCTGCCCTTTTCAGCCATGGATTCAGACAGACCCGAGGATCTCTGGGACGCCATGGATGCTTGGCGGGAGGAGGGTATCGAGGTATTTGCCATCTCTCATAACGGAAATGGCAGCCTTGGAAAGATGTTTGGACTCCTCGACTCCGATGGTGCGCTGATCACCAAAGAATGGGCGACGCGACGAAATGCCAATGAGCCGCAGCACGAGGCTGGGCAGGTGAAGGGCGTCTCAATGGCGCACCCCATGTTCTCCCCCAACGATGACTTTGCCGATTTTGAGATCTGGAACAGAGTGGTTCCCAACGGCGCGCCTGCTCCTGCACTGCGCGGCAACTATGTGCGTGAGGGCTGGAAGATTGGTCTGGGAATGAAATACCAATTAGATGGCATCAATCCCTACATGCTCGGGGTAAGCGGCGGCTCAGATACCCACGGTACGATCAATACCTTCGAGGAATTTAATAATCTTGGCAATCACGTCAACGACTCGACACTTGAACAGCGCCGCAATGGCCTTCCCGGCCAAGAATTGGGTAGAGAGGGCGATAACCTGTTCATAAACCCGGGTACATTGACGGGTGTATGGGTGGGCGAAAACAATCGAGCGGAGATTTACGACGCGCTTGAGCGTCGAGAAAGCTATGCAACTAGTGGAACGCGCATTGCAGTCAGGCTTTTCGCGGGTTATGAATTTCCTGAAGATCTGATGCAGCGTGCGGATTGGGTTGCCGAAGCGCGTCAATTGGGAGTGCCCATGGGCGCCGAGATGGCGATGGGAGACAAGCCGCTGTCAATGGCGATTCAAGCCATGAAAGCACCAGAAGGCGCGCACTTGGACCGCATACAGATCATCAAGCTGTGGTCAGACGGTTACATGGAGTATGAGAAGATCTATAACGTGGCGGTCTCCGCTGGCCGCACTGTAGAAGCTGAAACGGGCGCAGTAGCCGCAGTGCCTAATACGGTAGACGTCACTACTGCGACTTACTCCAATGAACACGGCGCCACTGAATTGCATGCGCTGTGGACCGATCCGGATTTCGTGCCGGGCCAAGATGCTGTCTACTACGCCCGTGTTTTGGAGATCCCTACCCCACGATGGTCAACCTACGACGCAGTTCAAATGGGACTGCCTCCGTCGGATAAAGTGCCGGCGACGATCCAAGAGCGAGCTTGGACATCGCCCATCTGGGTGACGGCAGGGCAGTGAACCTGCGCACCTGCCTCGGGTTTTCAGAGGTCTGATGGTCAGGCTGGGACTGCAACGACTAACTGACTTGGCGAACTTGCCCCTTTGTGCATACTTGAGGGACATGGGATGTCGGCGAGTGCTTGATCCAACAATTCCAATGGATTAAGCCCCGGACTCGATGCACTCCCTTACCATCATCAAACAGAAAGGCGCGCTCTGGGCCTCTTTCTTGTTCGGTCCCAACTGGTGAGATGGGAGCATGAGCGGGTGAAAAAAGTCCGCTTCGCTGGCATAACGTTAACGGCTTGGTTGTCCAGATTGGCCTGCTTCTGCTTATCCCTTGTAGCGGTGAACACGCTCAAAGCCAGTGAACCACCGAGTCTAGATTTTGGCGGTTTCTTTTTCGGTGACCTCTATCATGTTCCCAGCCACCACACCGTCGAGGGCGACGGTGCCTCGGGGTTGGTTCTGCGCCGATTGCTTCTCAGCGCAGATGGCAAGTTTAGCGACAGTTGGTCCGGTAAAGCCAAAATTGAGGCCTATCACGAGGGAGCGTTTGAAAATTACGAAATGACCCATCGCGTGCTCGATTTCGGATTGACAAGAAAATTGGGTCGTCATCAGGTCTCAGGCGGACTCATCCCGACCATCACCTACGATGTGATGGAAGCCTTTTGGGGCAAGCGTTATCTGGTGCGCACCGCGCCAGACATACAGGGCATTGCGGCGCGCGATGTGGGCTTGAAGTTGATGGGGCCGTTATCATTGGTTGATGGCTTGAACTATCGCGTTATGTATGGCGCCAAAGCCACTTGGCAAGCCGACAAAAATCCGTTTGACAAAGCTATGGGGGCGATCACTTGGCGAGGACCGACCGGTTTTTTGATAGACGCCTATGTCGATTGGGAATCTCGACCGGGGCTCTATGACAGATCTACCGCGCAATTTCTAGTGGGTAAAAAAACCGAGCGATACACTCTCGGTTTTGAATATACCAACCAGGACAGAGGCGAAGACCCTGATCTTGAACT
>JAYNYK010000036.1:0-27504 GCA_038102985.1 Halieaceae bacterium | reverse complement strand
GTACCTGCAACTCTTCGTAGTCGGTATGGAAAAAGGCACCGTTGAGTCTGAGCCGGCCGTCGAGCAAGTCGAGCTTGAAACCGGCCTCAAGGACTTCGACAAACTCGGGTTCATAGGTTGGTATCAAATCGATATCTGGTGTGCCCGGGGGTGCGGTAAAGGGCGGTACGATGGGTGGGAAGACCCGCTGGGTAAAGCCACCCGACTTGAATCCCTCGGAGTAGGTCGCATAGAGCATAACGCTGTCATTCAGATCGAAAGACAGGTTTGCCATGGGCGTGAATTCCGAAATGGTAATTTCTTTCTCCAGCAGGGGCAGAATGCGAGAGCCGGCCTGCAAAAAGGGTGCATCCAATGCGGCGAGGGGGTTACCGGGGGGCACCAGATTGCTGATGCCGGCGAAGTAGTTGTTGTAGATGATTTGGTCCGGGGTGAAGGTTTTGTCCTCGTCCGTGTAGCGCCCGCCAAGGGTCAGGTGCAAGCGGTCGGTTATATCAAAGGTGGCTTGCGCAAAAGCGGCCCAGGCCGTGTTGTCAAAGGCACCGCCGGAGCGGAAATTGGACACGGTGAAATCTAGCGTATTGACGTTGTCCCCGTCCTCCGCGAAGTAGTAAAGCCCGAGGATCCAATCCAGCCGCTCGTGAGTGCCGATCAGCTGAAGCTCTTGGGTGAACTGCTCCTGATCCAGGGTGTCCTCAAACTGCGAGATGCGGTGTGGTGAGTGGTCGCCGTCGCGGGCAAAATCCGACTCAAGTTCCCGATAGGCGGTGATCGACCTGATGGCCAGATTAGCTGACCAGGTGTAGTCGAGGGTGGCGGAGACGCCAAAAACGTCGGTCTCGGAATAAGCTGGCGCCGTGCCCTCATTGCTGCCATCCGCTCCAATGTAGCGCGCGTCATAGCAGTTGGGAGAGGCCGGATTTGATGTGACGCCATTGCCCGCGGGATCGGTGGCCGCACAGGGCTGGCCGGGACCCATGGCCGCGGTGGTCACGTTATGGATAAATGCCATGGGAGGCGGTGGCGCCAAAACGACCCCCTGCAGTTGGCTGAGATCGGTAAAGTCGATACCGAGTAACTGCATCGCGGGACCGTTTTCGCGATCTCGGGTCATGTCTGCCGTGATTAACGCGGCAAAGTCGTCATTGGGCTGAAAAGCCAGTGAAAGCCTGCCAGTAAAGGTATCGTCGTTGCCAAGGTCGATACCGTCAGCTCGATCTACGTAACCATCTTGCGTCATTGAGGCCAAACTGGCTCTTATCGCAACAGTATCGCTCACGGGAACGTGCACGGTGCCCCGCAGGTTCAGCAAGCCATCGGTCCCGGCGGCGGCCGCTACGCTACCCTCAAAATCGCCACCCGGTTGGGGCTTGCGCGTGGCGATAGAGATGGCCCCCCCGATGGTATTGCGGCCGAACAATGTGCCCTGTGGGCCGCGCAGCACCTCGAGACGGTCAATATCGACGATGTCTAGGATGGCACCGACCGAGCGTGCGACGTAAACGCCATCAACGTAGAGTCCGACGCCCGGTTCCGTCGTGGGGAGGAATTCCTTTTGCCCCACGCCGCGCAGGTAGATCGCCGCGGAGTTTGAGGCGCCGCCAAAGCTCGGGTTGTTTTGCAGGGTGAGGCTCGGCACGAAGCGCTCGATTTGATCAAGGCTATCAACACCTCGATAGTCAAGCGTCTCGCCCGTGAACGCGGAGACGGCGATGGGCGCTTCCTGTAATCCCTCTTCGATACCGCGGGCGCTGACGACGATTTCTTCCATCAGTTTGGCCGTAGAGGAGGGTGCGCTGTCCTGCGCGATGACGGCGCCAGAAAGGCTGGCGGTAGTCAGCGCGGTCGCGAGGACAAGTGTGTTGCGGGGCGATAAAGAATGCATATAAAAATCCAGTTGAGAAAACTTAGTACTCGCTTAATTTAGCTTCAGGCGTCGATGGTCGGGACGCGTTCCATGGCTTTTGCAATGACGTCGTCGGGCAAATCCAGATCCACCATCTCACCTGCAAGAAACTTTTCATAGGCGGCAAGATCCAAATGTCCATGACCGCAAAGTGCGGTCAGAATGACTTTCTCTTCACCAGATTCCTTACACGCCATCGCCTCGCGCACGGCTGCGGCAATCGCATGGGTGGGCTCAGGCGCGGGAACAATGCCTTCTGTGCGGGCAAACTGCAGCGCGCCTTCAAAACATTCGGTTTGCGGTATCGAAATCGCCTCGACCAATCCCAGCTCGTAGATGTGGGAAACCAGCGGCGCCATCCCATGGTAGCGCAGGCCGCCCGCATGGATCGGCTCCGGTATGAACGATGCGCCAAGGGTGTGCATTTTCATCAGGGGTGTGAGACCGGCGGTATCGCCGAAGTCATAACGATATTCACCTTTTGTGAGGGTGGGGCAGGCTGCAGGCTCGACGCAGCGGATCACCGGGTTCATTTTCCCAGCCAGTTTCTCCCGCAGAAAAGGGAAAGCGAGGCCACCAAAGTTCGACCCACCCCCAGTGCAGCCAACCAGGACATCAGGGGTTTCGCCCGCCTTGGCCAATTGCAGCAGCGCCTCCTCGCCGATGATAGTCTGGTGCAGTAACACATGATTCAATACGCTGCCGAGCGCATAGCGCACCGTGGGATCCTCCACGGCTTCTCCTACGGCTTCGGAGATGGCGATCCCCAAGGACCCCGGATGATCGGGATCCTGGGCGAGCAACTCCTTGCCATAGGCGGTGACATCGGAAGGGCTCGGGTGCACCGCACCGCCCCAAATCTCCATCATGGTGCGGCGGTAAGGTTTAGCTCGGAACGAGGCAGCGACCTGCCAGATTTCGCACTCCAGGCCGAACTGGGCACAGGCAAAGGCCAGAGAGCTTCCCCACTGGCCCGCCCCGGTCTCGGTGGTGAGCTTGCGAATGCCCTCCTGGGCGTTGTACCAGACTTGCGGTACGGCGGTGTTGGGCTTGTGGGAACCGGCCGGGCTGACCCCTTCATACTTGTAATAAATCTTTGCCGGTGTATCGAGTAGCCTCTCCAGACGATGGGCTCTGAAGAGTGGACTAGGCCGCCAGAGACGGTAAACGTCCAGTACTTCCCCAGGGATATCGATGTATCGCTCAGCCGACATTTCCTGTTCGATCAGGGCTTTGGGAAACAGTGCCGCAAAGTCCTCGCCGGTAGCCGGTTGATGTGTCCCCGGATGCAGTGGCGGCGGGGGTGGTGCAGGTAAGTCCGCCACGATGTTGTACCAACGAGTGGGCATTTCTGATTCGTCGAGGAAAATTTTGGTCGGGGTCGTCATGTGGGCTTCCAGGCGTGATCGGGTATTGTGGGACGTATGGGACCGCCATTAGCTCGGCGGACCGCGCATGATAAGCGAGTGAGCGCGCGAAGCAAGTCGCCTTAACCACTGAAAATAAGAGGGAAAAGGCACATTTCCCACGGTATCGGGGCGTACTCTTCGGCGTTAGACTCCTCGCCTAAACGTACCTCCCGCATCGGCAACCGTATGTCTATCAGCGTATTCGATTTGTTCAAAGTGGGTATTGGTCCCTCGAGCTCCCACACCGTGGGTCCCATGTGCGCCGCAAGGCAGTTCGCCCTGGCGCTTGAGGCTGATGGTGCACTCAATATCTGCCGGCGAGTGGTCGCCGAACTCTATGGTTCTCTGGGTGCGACCGGTGCGGGTCATGGTTCCCCCAAAGCCATAATTTTGGGCCTTGAAGGAGAAACGCCCGACGCGGTTGATGTGGAAAGCATTGATAGCCGCATCGCCTCGGTAAGAGACGGTGGCGGTATCTCCCTGCTCGGTGACCACGTTATTCACTTCAATTATCGCGACGACTTGGTGATGCACCGCACGAAGACCTTGCCATTCCATGCCAATGGCATGCGTTTCACTGCCTACGGTGACAGTGGCGAGGTGATTTCGAGTCGCATTTATTACTCCGTTGGCGGCGGTTTTGTGATCGATGAATCTGCCACTGACCAAGACATTATTGTCGATGATCCGACGCCAGTGCCGTACCCCTTTACCACCGCCGAGACGCTGCTCGCGCAGTGTCGGGAACATGGCCTATCAATTAGCGCGTTAATGCTCGCCAACGAAAAAGCTTGGCGAGCGGAGGCCGACATTCGCAGGCAATTACTCGCTTTGTGGCAGGTCATGGCGGACTGTATCGACAGGGGGTGTCGCACCGAGGGGGTGATGCCGGGGGGCTTGAAGGTCAAGCGCCGCGCGGCGCTGCTCCACCGACAGCTCAAGAGTCAGGGTGACTCGTTGGGGGATGCGTCTCTCAATACCATGGACTGGGTGACGTTGTACGCGCTCGCGGTCAACGAAGAGAACGCGATGGGAGGTCGTATCGTTACCGCGCCCACCAATGGTGCCGCTGGCATTATCCCGGCAGTTTTAAAGTACTACCTGCATCACTGTCAGGGCGCGAGCGATGATGATGTCTGCCGGTTTTTACTCACCGCGGGGGCCATCGGTATTCTCTATAAAATTAATGCCTCCATATCCGGCGCTGAGGTGGGCTGCCAAGGAGAGGTGGGCGCTGCTTGCTCCATGGCGGCCGGTGCGCTGGCTGATGCATTGGGAGGCACCCCGGCTCAGGTCGAGAATGCGGCCGAAATCGCGATGGAGCACAATCTGGGTTTAACCTGTGATCCTATCGGAGGACTGGTCCAAGTACCCTGTATCGAACGCAATGCAATGGGGGCTGTTAAGGCGATCAGTGCTGCACGAATGGCGCTTCGCGGCAGCGGCGAGCATTTTGTTTCGCTCGATCAAGTGATCAAAACCATGCGCGACACTGGCCGCGACATGCAGGAAAAATACAAAGAAACCGCCCGCGGTGGGCTGGCAGTGAATGTGCTGGAGGTGCCGGTCAGCCTGATTGAGTGTTGATGCCTGAGCATAGCTCCGTTTTGTAAAGTGGGGCCTTTGCTACTTCAATCAGGTAAACCGCCTTTTTGCCCCAGCCCCTCTAGCATAGGCGGGGGGAAAAGCACCTAACACTGGATTAGGCTTGGGGTGACCGCTTACAGCACCGCGCCATCGCTCTGTAACCAGGTTTTAAAGTCGCTTGCCCAAACCAGGGCAGCCGCTATCGATAGAGCGGCCGCTATCACCAGCAGTGCCTCTGCCATGGTGATGCCCAGCGCGATCTCAGGCGTGAACGAGCATAAATTGCGCACCTCAAAAAGCCATGGAAGCCAGCGGTCGACGGCAAACCAATCCGGCATCCCCAGCTGGAATTCGCAGCTGCCATTGCCGATACCGTTTTCCAATCGGTAAAGGTATAGCGCACGCTCAGCGAGACCGGTACCTGCCACCATGATGGCCATATGCCCCAGCGATCGAACAAAAAAACCTTGTGGAGCAAAGAAAAGGAGCAGGCCCGTGATCAACCAGGCCGACACCCACAGCCGAGCGTGAATGCACACCTGGCAGGGTTCTTCTCCCAGTGCGTATTGATACATTAGCGCTGCCACGAGTAACCCCGTTCCGGTCGCTGCAAAAAACGCGCCGTACCATCGAGAGGTCAATAAATCGGTCATGCTCTTTACCGTTCTTCGCCTAAAAATTTACTGCGTATTGCTATCGTCAGGATTGATTTTAAGCCTTTGGGGCAGATTCTGGTGAGAAGATTCAACGCGGCAGTGTGTGTGAGGTGCGCACAGTCAAAGCTATGCCAGTTGGCACGGAATTTTTAACGCGATTTTCTGGCCCATGCGGGTTAAGCTAATCGCGCACTGTGCAGTGAGCGACGTGTTTCGCTGAGTTGTGGTGAGTCACTGAAGAGGGAGTTGGGCGATGTCTGACGGTACAGGAGGTGCGGAATCTCGTGGAGACGGCATTTTTGCCGCATTCCATGAGCTAACGATTAAGAGTCTCGAGCAGTCGCTGATAGACGCGCGAGCGCGTTATGAACAGGGAGAAGCCGTCACGGACCCCGGGCCCAGTCTGAACTGGGCCGTCACCAATCAGGCGGTCGCCGGAGAAGATGGCTCGCCGCCCTCTCTCGAGCAGCTGTTGCAGGAGGAAGTCGTGCTCTGGCTCAATGTGGGTGACGAGCGTTTGGAAATCGTTCCTGGCAGTGATCACGCAAACATCCAGGCCTCGGCGCTGATCAATGCGTTGCAAGAAATGAAGGGCATGGTAGAAGCCTTTTCAGCAGATCGGACGTCTGAGCTGGCGACGTTATTCCACCAGACTGCGATTACACAGGCCAAACCACTGAACCCTCCCGAGGAGGAGGGGATGACTGGTTGGGAATACGATGCTACGGTGGATCGTTACACCCCCGTTTAGACCCGGGCGATCGAGACACCGGATCCATAGCGCATTCGACCTGCTGCCCTTGGGCACGAACTCTGCCTAGTGGGCATGGGTCTCGCAACGCAGTATTGACAGGAGTTAATTATGGATTTGCTGGCGCTAGTGGATGCCGCATCCGCGGTCTTTGTTTTTGGGGGGCTCGCCGCTTTGAGTCTCGTTATGCGGCTTCGTGCAGATGGGCTCAGGTTGGTCTACGAATTGTCCCTGCCGGTGGGGTTGATCGGATTTTTGATCGGTGTCATCGGTATGCTCGCCGCTGAGTCCAACCCATCTCAGATCGCTCCGGCAATCGCAATTGCTATTCTCACCGTTGTCTACGGAGCTATTGTCAGGTTATTGCTTAGCGAGACCGAATCCTTTGGTTTTCCCACTGAGTCAGCGTCCCAGCTATCAAAAATGTTGGGTTCGATTGCAATAGCGGCGATGTCGCTCTGGGCAATGTTTGCCGTGGCAAAAGGCAATGTTTCAATCTATTGGTATCCGCAAGTGGCATTGCTTTTGGTTGGGGTCGCTATCCTGGTGTTTTTTGTGAGCCGGGCCCTGGGCCAGCACTACAAATCAGGTTGGGCTGCTAAATTGACCACCATTGGTTGGATCGGTTTTTCCTGTGGGGTCGTGGGCGGCTTGCCTCAACTGGAAAATCCCGCACTGCTGGGACCTGCTATCGCGTTCAGTTTTACCAGCCTGTTGTACGCGCTGATCGCCATAGTTTTTGGTCTTATTTGGGCGCCCTCGGCGATGGCAGCGCGGGACGGTGTCCTGCAGTTGGGGGTCGGGGTTGCCGCGGCGACAACCGTGTCGGCGGTCGCGGTACTCGCAGTCTTGGCAGTAGCACTTCCCTAACAGCCTTTCCCGATACCCCGCGCCGTAAGCTCGGTTTCGGGGTGCAATTGGGCGGCAAAAGACTGCCAGTCAGCACTTTCCCAAGCGGATTGCTGCCGTAACATACTGTCTCAGTGCCTGTTTTATGCGTGATAACTCACGATAGGCACGTTTATTGCTTTAATCCTGTCATTATGGCGGGGATTACCTGATGATCTCATTGGGGAATTTAACAGACGCGTCGTTAAGAGCCCTTGGTGCGCTGGCGAAGTCCGAGAGGGCGGTGAGTCAAGCGACCGAGCGCCTCGCAACGGGCGAAAAGATCAACCACGCGGCCGATGACGCCGCTGGCATGGCAATGGCTGCGCGCATGCAATCGCAAATCGTCAGTTTGCAGCAGGGCATTCAAAATGGCTTGGATGGCATCAACCTGGTGCGCACCGCAGACTCGGCGCTCGGCGACTTGATCGATATCACCCAGCGCATGCGGGAGCTTTATCTTCAGCAGGCCAACGGCACTCAGGGTGCCGCCGAGATCGCCATTCTGCAGGATGAGATTGACGGGCTTCGGGTATCCCTCACCGAAATGGCCCGGCAAAGCGAATTCAACGCCACACCGCTGTTTATGGAGGCGAAAACCGTTCCCTTCACCGTAGGGGCCAATATGAACGGGCCCATTTCGGTAGATTTGCCCAAATTGGTGGACACCATCGAGACGCCTAAATCTTTTGAGAACGGTGACTTTGAAGCGGATGCTGCGGGATCGGCCTCTATCACAGGCTGGGACATTATCGAGCAGGTCATTATTTTTGGTACGGATAGCATTGCTGGGCACGCTACGCCATCAGACACGGTGGCGAACGGCACCGACCAAAATACGCCCAGCAATGCGGGCTCTATGGAAGTGACTCCATCCACTGCGCAGAAGACCGAGGGCTCCCAATCGGTGCGATTAACCAGTTCGGGCATTACCACCAACGCGGGGTATGACACCGTGCGAGGTCCAGCCCTGGTGAGTCAGGAATCGCTCGCGATGAAAGTGGGGGACGCCGTCTCCTTCGATTGGCTCGCACAGGGTGGCGCGGATGACTACGACGTGTACGCCTACCTATTGAACGTGGATACCGGTGAGACGGTGGAGATACTCAACGATACCGGCACCACTACCAACTGGCAGTCTGAAAGTTTGACCATTGCCGAAGAGGGTACGTATAAGTTTGTCTTTGTCGGCGGGACCTACGATGCTTCGGGCGGCCTTGCCGCCGGCGCCCAACTTTTTGTCGACAATATCGTTGCGACCACGACCATAACAACCTACGACTTCACCTTGGCTACAAATACCCTCGATGCGGTCGATCAAACGATCGGTACCTTGCTGGGCCATCGCGCGGAGTTTGGTGCGGCGATCAATCGCATTACCCATGCGGTGGATGCGCTTACCGTGACCGGCGTCAATCTGGAGTCAAGTCACAGCGTGCTCACCGACACTAACTATGCAAAAGAGACCAGTAAATTGGCGTCTGCGTCCATCATTAATCAGGCGGCAACGGGGGTGCTCCAGCAGTCCCACGATATTTCCAAGCGCATTTTCAGTAGCGTTATTCAGTCGGTAGATAAGTGATCGATTGCGCCACTCGGTGACCTCGCCACAGTAGGCATCTCCCCAGTGGGCCATCTCGTCAGCGTAATGGCAGGAGTCACTCCTGCCGTCATTTGGACGGGGAAGGACGCTCATCGACGGCAGCGGTATTTCGCAGAGAAAGGAGACGGTATGGGCAAGTTGCAGTGGCTTGAATGGTTCGGCGTTGTCACCGCCATCGCCTACTCCCTTCTCGTTGCGGCTAATGTGGGGCTCGAATTTTTTGGGTTTGTGCTCCTCTTGATATCTTCAGGCGCCATCGGCCTCTGGGCTCACCTTGGCGGCCATCGGGGGATCTTGCTGCTACAGTTTTTTTATGCGGTAGCGGGGTTAATTGGTATTGTTCGCTGGTTCTGATAGCCCGCGGCAGGCGCGCTGATGTTGTTCCATTTTTTAGCGAAGCCCGTGTGATAGAGCGGGCGCTCAAATTCACTATCGCTCCCATCGTGGGTGAAGAGGCCGATCATCTCTTGGTGCGCTCGGATGAGTACATGGCCGCGCTGTACCCGGCCGAGAGCAACCATTTGGTCAGCAGCGAGAGTCTGAGGTCGGGCGATGCGTTGTTTCTGGGGGCCTTTACCCCAACGCTGCACGGAGAGGGTGTTGCCCCCGCCGCATCCAGTCACCGACCCAGCGTCAAACGCTGTATTGGCTGCGTTGCTGCACGCTTTTACCGCGAGCAGGGCTATGCCGAAATTAAACGGCTTTTTGTCGATGAGGCTTTCCGTGGGAACGCCATTGCAAAAAGGCTCATGTCGGCAATTGAGAGAGGCGTCGTTGCGCAGGGTGTCCATTGTGCGCGATTAGAGATGGGGATCTATCAGCCAGAGGCGGAAACACTTTATCGTGCTCTCGGTTATCGCACGATTCCACCTTTTGGCGATTATTTGTTGGATCCCCTCAGTCAGTTTCTTGAGAAGGCCCTGGGCGATACTGACGAAAGGCTGGATCCGGGCAATTGACGAGCGGGCTGTGGCCCCAACACGCGCGCTGGAGTAACGAGTGCGCCAATAGCCCGGCGGCGGGGTTGCTGAAATCTTAAGGCCCTATTTGCCAGCACGGGTAATGAGCCACAGAGAGCATTTTTTAGGTTGAGCGGCCTCAATGGGATATATAAAAAGGCCATGGGAACGGTGCTTTCTTTATAGTTCTGAGGCGTCTATACTCCAGTGGTGTTGCGGTCTGGCTGGCTGCTGGTGACAAACGCATCGGGGGATGCAACCAGCAAGGCGGTCTCGGTAAAGAAAAGAATGACCGGATGAGGGGCAGCCTCGGCAGGTAACCGTAGCGGTACCGGCTGAGGCACACAGAAGAAAATAATAACTAGGAGAGCTAGTGAAGCGCTTCTATTACATCAGCGACAATCTGGACGATTTGGAGCAGATTGAGCACCAACTAGAAGCTGGCGGCATTGCCCGGCCGCAAATCTATTTTCTGAGCAATGACGACGTCGGCCTCGAAAACCGCGATGTAAATCGCGTTGCCAGCTTCCTCAAGACGGACGTTATTCATGCCGGCGAAATCGGCGCCCTGCTGGGGTTGGCTATAGCAGCCGTGATTTTGCTCGTCTCTTATTTTTCCGGGATCGCCGCTCAGGTGGGCTGGGCTCCCTTTATCTTCCTCGCCATTGTCGGTTTTGGTTTCGCCACCTGGGAAGCCGGTTTCATCGGCATGCAGACGCCCAATGTGCACTTCGCCCGATTTGAAGAAGCGTTGGAGCAGGGTCGACATGTGTTGTTCGTAGAGACAGACCGTGAGGACCAGAGAAAGTTAAAAGCAGTGATCAAGCAATACCCGAGCCTCGAACGGGCAGGGACGGAGGTGACGCATACCCGTGCCCTGATGGTGTTGTTAAAGTGCTGGGAACGGTTCAGGAGTTGGGCTCTGGTTTTTCAGGGTCGACCAAGAAGACAATAATAACGCGGCTGCGACGTACAGCCACCAAATAGGGAGTCTCGAGGCTTCCGAAGAAAAAGCGGGCGCCAAGTTCCGCACTTCGGATGATCGAGTACTGGGGGGGCATTGGTGCCCATTTTTTGCACTGGGTGCGAGAGATAAACTATGTTTGCTGCAATTGTACTGCTCGTTTTGGTGCTGGGAACGGTGGTGTTTCACGTTCTCAGTCCGTGGTATTTCACGCCGATAGCGTCTAACTGGTCCTCCATGGACAATACCGTGACACTGACCTTTGCAGTGACCGGTCTAGCCTTTGTTCTGGTGAATCTCTTCATCGCGTACTGCCTAATCAAGTTTCGCAATAAGGCGGGTAGGCGAGCGGAATACGAACCCGAAAGTATCAAAATGGAGACCTGGCTCACGGGTCTCACCACCGTTGGTATCGCCGCGATGCTGGCCCCTGGCTTGCTGATCTGGAAAGACGTGGTAACGCCACCGGATTCGGCAACTGAGCTCGAGGTGTTGGCGCGACAGTGGAACTGGTCATACCGGTTGCCAGGCGAGGATGGTCAGCTGGGTGCCGTTGCCGTCAGTCATACTAGTGAGGACAACCCCCTTGGGATTGACCCCTCGGACCCCTTTGGGCAAGACGACATCATCGTCTACGACCCGGTTCTGCATCTTAAAGTCGGCGAGCCGGTCACCTTCCTCTTGCGCTCGACCGATGTGCTCCATAATTTTACGGTCCCCCAATTCCGCGTAAAAATGGACTTCGTTCCCGGTCAGGTCTCTTATATCTGGGCTGAACCTCAGGAAGAGGGTAGCTACGATCTCCTTTGTGAAGAGCTATGTGGTGTGGGGCACTACGCCATGCGAGGCCGCGTCATCGTGGACAGCGAAGAAGAGTACGCGGCGTGGTTGGCAGTGCAGCCCACCTTCGCTGAGACACAGGCTGGATTGGGCACTGATCTCGTCGCCGGACAGGCCTCTTACGCGGTTTGCAGTTCCTGCCACGGCGCCAATGCCGAGGGCAACAAGGCCATGCATGCGCCGCGACTGGCGGGGATGGATGCCGAATACATGAAGCGCCAATTACGGCACTTTAAGCGCGGTGTGCGCGGTACCCACGAAGACGACACCTGGGGCCAGACCATGGCACCGATGGCAATGATGTTGGCCGATGCGTCCGCCATCAATAACGTCGTCGCCTACATCGACACGCTCTCTGGCGAGGCTGACTTCAGTGGAGATAGCACCTACAACCTGAGTGCCGCGGTTGAGCGATATGCGCCAAGCGCATCGGGGGACCCCAGCAAGTCCGCTGCCCTGTATCAGTCAACCTGCGCTATGTGCCACGGTGGTGCCGGTGAGGGTGTTTGGACCGTCAACGCGCCAAACCTCACGGGGCTTGATGACTGGTATCTGGCGTCTCAGATTAAGAATTTCCGAGATGGTATCCGCGGACGCCACGCGGATGATCTTTACGGACTTCAGATGGGCTTGGTCTCCAATACGATGACCGATGACCAGGCAATCGAAGACATGGTCGCGTACATCATGACCTTGGAATCCAACACAGAAGAGCCGGTGCAGCTGGCACAACAGAGATAGTCGAGAGAATACGATGGAACATATAGCACACGACGAGACTAGTTTTGTTCGGCCCGCCGAAGTCGGCGAGATGGAGCTTTACCATCCGAAGACGTGGCTGGGGAAATACGTTTTTTCACAGGACGCGAAAACCATCGCTATCCAATACGCGGGGACCGCAATCGCTATTGGCATGGTGGCTTTGGTGTTGTCCTGGTTAATGCGTCTGCAGTTGGCATGGCCCAATACCTTCACTTTTATTGATCCTGCCTACTACCTTCAGGCCGTGACCATGCACGGCATGATCATGGTGGTCTATCTGTTGACCGCACTGTTCCTTGGGGGCTTTGGTAATTACCTGATACCCCTCATGGTTGGTGCCCGGGATATGGTGTTTCCCTGGCTGAACATGATCAGCTTTTGGGTGTATTTCACCGCGGTACTGTTGCTGGCTGCCAGCTTCTTCGTGGGCGGAGGCTCGACGGGTGCCGGTTGGACGCTGTACCCACCACAAGCCATCCTGCCGGGCACGCCGGGCTCGAAAGCGGGCATTTTGCTCATGCTTGCTTCGTTGGCGGTGTTCATCATTGGCTTCACTATGGGTGGTCTGAACTACGTAGTCACCATTTTGCAGGCCAGAACCCGGGGTATGACGCTGATGCGAATGCCGCTCACAATCTGGGGGATTTTTGTGGCCACGGTGCTGGCGCTGTTTGCGTTTCCCGCTCTGTTTGTGAGTGCCATTATGATGTCGCTGGACGTATTGCTGGGAACCAGTTTCTTTATGCCCGCCATAATGACCATGGGTAGCGAGTCGGAGCATGTGGGCGGCAACCCACTTTTATTCCAGCACTTGTTTTGGTTCTTCGGACACCCCGAGGTTTATATCGTGGCACTGCCCGCCTTTGGCATCGTTTCCGATCTGATCAGCGTGCATGCCCGCAAAAACATCTTCGGCTACCGCATGATGGTGTGGGCCATCGTGATTATCGGTGCCCTTAGTTTCGTTGTTTGGGCGCATCACATGTATGTGAGCGGCATGAACCCCTACTTTGGATTCTTCTTCGCAACCACCACGCTGATCATTGCCGTACCGACGGCGTTGAAGGTGTACAACTGGGTGTTGACGCTGTGGCAGGGAAATATTCATCTCACCGTACCTATGCTGTTTTCGATTGCGTTCCTTTTATTTTTTATCAATGGTGGCATGACCGGTCTATTCCTCGGTAATGCCTCTGTCAGCATGCCACTATCGGATACGCTGTTTGTGGTGGCGCACTTCCACATGGTAATGGCGGTAGCGCCGGTGATGGTCGTGTGCGGTGCGATCTATCACTGGTACCCCAAAATTACGGGTCGCTGGTATCACGAGGGCATGGCGCGCTTCCATTTCTGGGTAACTTTTGTGGGCTCTTATCTGGTATTCCTGCCCATGCATTATCTCGGCATTATGGGAGTGCCCAGACGGTATTTTGAGATTACCGGCACCACCTTCCTGCCAGATTCTGCGCATAGCGTGAACGCCAGTATCACCATCGCAGCGCTGGTGGTCGGTTTCGCGCAGCTTGTTTTTCTTTACAACCTGATTGTGAGCGCGTTTAACGGCAAGAAGGCGCCCGGGAACCCCTGGAACGCCACCACCCTTGAGTGGCAAACCGAGCACACGCCTCCCGAGCACGGCAACTTTGGTAAGGAGTTGCCCTGCGTCTACCGATGGGCATACGACTATAGCGTTCCCGGCATTGAGGACGATTTTATTCCTCAAAATGTGCCGCCGCGTAATCGCCAGACGGAGGTGGTGCAGTGAGCAGTATATTCACTGAGCAACCCTGGATTGCAGATACCGGACCGATAGCGCCAGCGCTATCGGGCTCAGAGATTGCCCTCAATTCACGCCGGTCTGCCCTAAAGGTGCTGCTGAGTGTGGTGAGCATTTTCTTCCTGCTGATGATTGTGGCCTACGGCGGACGCATGCTTTATCAGGATTGGAGGCCAACGCCGCAAATTAATTTGCTCTGGGCCAATACGGGCATGCTCTTGCTGAGCAGTTTGTGTCTTCAGGGCGCGTTGATGTGGGCGCGAGAGGGCAGGATGCAGTGGGTTAAATCCGGGCTGGTGGCGGCCGCTGTACTGACGGTGCTTTTTTTGGCCGGTCAACTGGCAGCCTGGCAGCAACTGATCACCATGGTGCTGGGGGATTTCAGTAATCCTTCAGTCGGATTTTTCTTCATGATCACGGGTATCCATGGCTTACATATGGCGGGTGGAATGGTTGCCTTGGGGCGGGCCATTCGCCGCGCTTTCAGCAGCCTCCATCTCAGCGGCATTGAGCATACCGTCGCTAATTGCGCCCTGTATTGGCACTACCTGCTAGGCGTTTGGCTGGTGGTGTTTGGCTTACTGTTTACCGGCAATAATTTTGAGATCCTGCTCAGGATCTGTGGCTTTATTTAAGGGGGAAAGACCATGTCGACAGAGACCATGGCATCTGATTCACTGGAGTTGAAACCCGGTCTGGCAGGCTTCTTTGACGATTGGGGTTCGGATCAAAGAGCCTTCAAGGGAGTGCCTTGGGGAAAGGCAATGATGTGGATATTCCTCGTCAGCGATACCTTTATATTTGGTTGCTTTCTCGCCTCGTACATGACGGTCCGCATGTCGACCCTAGACCCATGGCCCAGCCCGAGTGAGGTGTTTGCGCTGAGTTTTGGTGGGGCTCCGATTCCACTCATTCTTATCGCCATTATGACCTTTGTGCTGATCACATCGAGTGGCACGATGGCGCTCGCGGTGAACTACGGATACCGCAAAAATAAGTGGGTGACTTTTTGGCTGCTTTTGGCAACCGCACTCCTTGGCGCCACGTTCGTGGGTATGCAGGTGTTTGAGTGGAGCAAACTGATTTTCGAAGAGGGGGTAAGACCCTGGGGCAACCCAATGGGGGCCGCTCAGTTTGGATCTGTCTTTTTTATGGTTACGGGCTTCCACGGCTTTCACGTTTCTATCGGTGTGATCTTCCTATTTATCTTTTGTTACAAAGTTGCCAGAGGTCATCTCGACACCCAGCAGGCGGGTTGGTTTACCAAGCGCGGCGGTAACTATGAGGAAATCGAGATTCTGGGCTTATATTGGCACTTCGTCGATCTAGTCTGGGTATTCATTTTTGCGTTTTTCTATCTCTGGTAAGGGGGTCAGTAATGGATCATGCAGCTCACGGGCACGAGCCCGTTGTCCGAGAGGAGGAGGCAATACAGCACCCGCTGGGCATCTACTTCAAGATTTGGATTCTACTGTTCGTGCTCAGCGCCATGTCCTACGCCGTCGATTATTATCAGGTTCAGGGGTATATGAGATGGTTCCTCATTCTGTTTTTCATGGTGCTCAAAGCCGGCCTGATCATCGCCGTGTTCATGCACATGGTGTGGGAGCGCTTGGCGATGGTGTATTTTATCCTCGTGCCACCGGCGTTGTTGTTGACCTTTGTTGCCATCGGATCGTTGGAAGCAGACTGGACTTTCTTTCAGAGAGGTGTTTATTTCTTGAAAGAGCTCATTATTGCCGCACCGGCATCACCACATCACTGATATAACCCACTCCACATCCTGATAAGGGGAATCGCAATGGGTGGTCACAAGACCGAAGAAACGAATTATACGACCCACGTCATCGTCTTTTTGGCGCTCACCGCGCTGATGTATGCGTTTGCTTTTTTATTAGTCGACCACAATAAAGGTGTTCCAGCGCGGGTTGATACTGTCCACGCCGGCAAGCAGTAATGGTTGGAAACGGGCGTCTTAGTTGCGCCCGGTCAGCTGATTGGGCGCCCGGGCGCGATAGAGTTTGGAGAATTCAGCCGCAACGTTGGCGGGCACCAGGGGCGGGCTAATTATGCCAGCGTACTGGCCCAGGGGGTCCACCAGATAAATCGCACTTGAGTGCGTTACCTCGTAAACGTTTTCTGCTGTGGCTGGCTCTGCCCTGAAAGGGGCGCCAAGTTGCCGTGTGAGGTTGGTGAGTTGTCCGATCGAGCCAGTGGCACTGACGAAGTCGGGATCAAAGTATTGGACATATCGCTGGAGCTGCAAGGCTTTGTCCCGCGCAGGGTCCACCGAGATGAACACAAACTGAAGTGCTTCGGCCTCGATGCCGTTGGCGATAATTTCCCGTTTGACCTGTGACATGTCGTAAAGGGTTGTGGGACAAATGTCAGGGCAATACATGAAACCAAAGAACAGGAACGACCAGCGCGAGTCCAGTGAGTTGAGATCGAAGACCCCTTTAGCATCGTCGACAAGCGCAAACTCAGCCAAAGGTCTTCCCTCTGGAAAGGTGATGAGTGTGGGTGGCAGCACGGACGTGGCTGCATCGTTGTTGGCTTGCCAGAACTTCCAGTATCCTCCGGCGACCATCGACACTCCTACCAGGGTTGCAGCTACGAGCAGAAACAGTGAAATGCGCTGCCGGGTCGCTAGGTGCGGCAAGATGTTAGCCCCCAAATGGTTGAGGCGTGAGTCTGACAATGGCGACCAGCCTCCGTCAATAATGCCCGACACATTTCCGTCAAATATCACGCGATCGGTGTTGGCATGCATTACACTTAGCGCGGTCCTTACTTTAGCCCATGACGGAGCGATTTTTTCCCGGTGATGGAAACCAGTCTGACAGAGCGCGCAACCTGGCGGGATTATTACGAGCTGTGCAAGCCCAACGTGGTGTGGCTCATGATCCTTACGGCCATCGTCGGCATGTGTATGGCGACCACCGGCACCGTGGACCCCCGCGTTGTGGTCTTTGCCAGCCTCGGTATTGCGTTGTGCTCAGGTTCCGCCGCGGCGATTAATCACCTTGCCGACCAGCACGTGGATGCCATTATGGCGCGCACCTCAAGCCGACCGATCGTCAAGGGGAAAATTGATTCCCAAAGTGCAGGTGTCTTCGCTTTTTTGCTGGGATCGCTGGGGATGTTGGTGTTACTGACGCAGGTGAATGCGTTGACCGCTTGGCTCACGCTGGCATCTCTGGTGGGCTACGCATTCATCTATACCCTTTACCTGAAGCGGGCGACCCCCCAAAACATCGTCATTGGCGGTCTGGCGGGAGCTATGCCGCCGCTGCTGGGATGGACCGCTGTGACAAATCAGGTTGACGGACATGCACTGCTGCTGGTTTTGATTATTTTCGCCTGGACACCACCGCATTTTTGGGCCCTCGCGATTGCGCGAAAGGAAGAATATGCCAAGGTCGAAATTCCTATGTTGCCTGTAACCCATGGCGCCCGTTACACCGCAAAGCATATCCTGCTTTACACCTTGATGCTCTTCGTAGCGACGCTACTGCCGGTAGCGACGGGAATGAGCAGCTGGCTTTACCTCTGCGGCGCTTCTGTGCTGGGCGCAATCTTTATTTTTCAGGCGGTGACGCTGTTACGTACCATGAAAAACAGCGACGCCATGAAAATGTTCCGTTTCTCGATCGTGTATCTCATGGCCATCTTTCCGATCATGTTGCTCGATCACTACCTGCTTCCCAGCCCCTTTCTCACCTAAATTTCACTGAGACGGCACGGTGGCGGTTGCTCGGTTGATGAATCGCACAGCGGTGTCGCTCCTTGCCGCAGCCGGCCTTGCAGTGAGTCTCCTTGCCGCTGCGAGTCCAAGGTACGATTTGGCCATCAATAACGGCAGAGTCATCGATCCAGAGAGTCGACTGGACGCAGTACGGTCTCTGGGGATTCGTGAGGGCAAGATCGTGATGATGAGCGATGCGCCACTCGAGGCGGATCGGTTGATCGATGCCAGCGGTCTGGTCGTCAGCCCCGGGTTTATCAATTTGCACTCCCACAGCGTGGCTGAGCCCGGCTATCGACTGGAATTATTAGACGGCGTCACCACGGTGCTAGAGTTGGAGGCTGGAGGCTTCCCGATTGCTCGGTTCGGGCAGCAATTAGGAAAGGCGCCTCGAACCCATTTTGGCGCCTCGGTAGGGCACGCTTGGATTCGCATGCAGGTTGTTGATCCCGAGGCGTTAGCTGAGTTGGCTCGTTCGGGTCAATTGGATATGTCGGGTGAGGCCTTCACAGAACCTGCCAATCCGGAGCAGCTGCTTCAGATTGAGGGGTTGTTGGAGCAAGAACTGTCTGCCGGGGGGCTTGGTATCGGCTTGCTGCTGGATTACATGACCCGCGCTGTCACTGATGCAGAACGCGACATGATTTTTTCTGTTGCAGCGCGTCATGGTGTCCCGGTATTTGTTCACGTAAGGCGCGGTGTCGACGGCGATCCCGCGGGACTCGAAGAGGTACTGGGGGTGGCCGAGCGTAAAGGCGCGTCTGTTCATATTTGTCATCTGAATGCCAGCGCGATGAGTGGCGTGGACCAGTGGCTTGATGACATTGATGCTGCTCGATCGCGAGGCGTCGACGTTAGCACCGAGATGTTTCCCTGGACCTCCGGATCAGCCGCCATTTCTTCAGATGTGTTCTCGCGAAATTGGCGGCAAATATTTGCCATTGATTACACCGATGTGCAGTGGGCGGAAACCGGAGAGTGGCTGACCGAGGAGACTTTTAATGCCTACAGAGCGGCTCGACCGGACGGACAAACCATGCATCATTATATTCGCGAGGACTGGAATCGCCGCGCGATACGCCGACCTCACGTGATGGTGGCCAGTGATGCGATGCCGCTGACAAGCTACGAGCGCAAGGTCGTTCCCAATGGCGCGGGAACATCCACCCGAGTGCTGGGCCAATATGTGCGCGAAGAAAGATTACTCACCCTATCCGATGCCATCGCGCGTTTGAGCCTGCTGCCGGCGAGGCGCATGGAGACCTTCGCGGCGGCGTTCGCTGACAAAGGTCGAATTCGAGTGGGCGCCGACGCAGACCTCGCACTATTTGACCCCACTCGGGTGGCGGCGCGGGCGGATTACGCGCGACCTTTTCTCGCCCCCGTTGGCATGCGCTATGTTGTGGTGGCAGGAACCATCGCGATAGAAGACGGCGCCCTCACAGATAATCCGGGCGCGGGGGTCAAGCTGATCAACACTATTGGCGGTGCTCAATAACTATTGCGTCGCGCCCCGTAAATCCCGCGCGTCCTGATCCTCTGCTAGTGAAATCAGGAATGAGAACTCCCGGGCATAATCCTCAAACCGTTTGAGTCGGCCTGAGGCGCCACTGTGACCTGCCGACATGTCTGTATACAGCATCAGTTTATTGCGGTTTGTTCGCTTATCCCTCAACTTGGCTACCCATTTAGCAGGTTCAAAATATTGCACCTGAGAGTCGTGGAGACCGGTCGTCACCAACAGGTGGGGATAGGCCTGTTGCCTCACCTGAATTCGCCAACATTCGCTGGGATATGTAGCTACTCACTCCACCAAAAAAGGCCCCTTCGGGGGCCTTTTTCGTGCCGGCGAGTCGGTCGGCTTTATCAAATTCTTATCCATGACCCTCATAGATCTGCTTGAGTTTTTTGGTTTCCAACACCTCGAGGTATCCATAGCGTTGTCTGACCACGCCTTGGTCAGCCAATAACTTGATCGCTTCGTGAAGCGATTGACGAGAGCAATGGGCCATCCGCGCTAATTCCATTGACGTCAGGTGGACCTCGTGGGGGCGCTGTTTAATACCGCTCATTTCGATGAGCATCAGCAACAGGCCGGCCACACGACGCGGGCGCTCCCGAACCAAATTGTGCTGTTGCAGATTGAGCGCTGCTCTAAAGCGGTTGGCCTCGATTTTCAGCACCACGGGATACAGCGCCGGGTGATCCTCGAGCAGTGTTAGCGCGATTTTTCTGGGGATGCCCAAAATATGGCTTTTCCCGGCACCGACGAGGTTGCGTTCGGCGGGGGTGTCGTGGAACAGCGCAATCCAGCTCGATGTGCTCCCCGGCCCAAAAATCGCAAGGGTCATTTCCTCGCCGTCTGATGAACGCGCCACCATGGCGATTTCGCCGGTGACAATTACCCAGAGATGATGATGGGGCGCGCCTGCCGCCTGCAGTACCTGCCGCTGATCCAGCGCGTGGAGTCGACACTGACCTAAAATCTGCTGGCGCTCGGCTGTGCTCAGGCATTCGAAGACCGGGATTTGTCCTAGAAACTGGATCAAATCGATTGCAGGTAGGTTCTTCGCCATCATGTGAATATCGATATCCATCAAATGTCTTATTTTAGACATTTAATGGGCGCTGGTGCTGTTAAATTGACCCGTGGCAGGGGGATTCCATGACTTCGCAATCGTTTAATCAAACCAATCGAATGGCTGGCATCAGTGCGCTCACACACCAGTGCTTTGATGTACTGGTGATCGGGGGCGGCATCACCGGGGCGGGGGTTGCGAGAGACGCGGCGATGCGGGGTCTCTCGGTGGCGCTGATTGAAGCACAGGATCTCGCCAGTGGCACCTCCAGCCGCAGTTCTAAAATGATCCACGGGGGTCTCCGTTATCTGGTGTCGGGAGACGTTGCGGTGGTGAAGGAATCTGCATCAGAACGCAACACCCTGCACCGGATTGCACCGCACCTCGCTCAAAAAACGCCCTATGTGATTCCGACAAGCAGCCTTAAGAGCAAGCTGATGCTGCGCGCGGCGCTGTGGGCTTATGAACGACTCGGCGGTGTGGAGCGTGAGGATTTTCATGAGGTATGGTCCAAGAGCGAGCTTGCCGAGCGGGAGCCACTGATCGAGCGAACGCGGCTCAACGGTGCCGTGGTCTATCCAGAATTTCTGACCGATGACTCTCGGTTAACGGTCGCAACAGTGCGCTCCGCGATCGATCATGGCGCTGTTGTGTCAACCTATCTGAAGGCAGTACACATTCGTAAAGAAAGCGATTTTTTGGTCAGTGCAGCATCGACGCTACCCGGTGACCACAGCGAGGTGACGATCAGCGCTCGTGCTGTGGTTAACGCGGCGGGGCCATGGGTCGACCAGGTATGCGGTCTGGAAGGAAACCAGCAAACCCGATTGGCGCTAAGCCGGGGCGTTCATTTGGTGTTTGATCATGTCGATTTACCCGTGCGCAATACGGTCGTCATGCGAACCCATGATGCGCGCCGCATCTTTGCCGTGCCGCTGGGGGAGTACACTTACATTGGCACGACCGATGACTACCACCCCGAATTTGAGTACTGGCCGCCGGTCACCGAGGAAGATGTCGGATATCTGCTGGCGGGAACCCAACGGGTCATGCCCGAGGGGAATGCAACGGCTGAAAATATTGTCTCTGTCTGGTCTGGTATTCGCCCACTGGTGGGTGATGGTTCGGGTAGGGCGTCCAAGGAACTGTCTCGTAAAGATGAGGTTTGGACCTCCCCCAGCGGATTGCTCTCGGTGGGTGGTGGAAAGCTGTCAGCCTATCGCGCCATGGCTGAGCGGATCGTCGATACCCTCGTTGAGCATCATCGCTTTGTGGCGAAACCCTGCACCACAGCGGAGACCCCGCTGCCGGGTGGAGAGACCTCCGTCAGTGCCCATCATCTGAAGGGGCTTGATGACGCGCAAGGTGAGCGGCTGGCGCGACTTTACGGAGCGGAAGCGTCGGATGTAGTGCGGGTTGCGGCGGCCACGGATCTGGTGACGGCAGAAGCACAGCAGGCAGTTTTAAAGGAAGGGGCGTTGCGTCTGGAGGATTATTGGGCGCGTCGGAGCAGCCGCGCGTGGTTTGACAGCGGTGCCGGTTTGCCGATTTTGGAGCGCGCCGCGCAAGGGATGGCAGATTTACTGGGCTGGGATGAGGCCCGCAAAACCGCCGAGATTGATAACTGTCGGCAGATTGATCGCGAGAGTCGTGCCGGTTACGCAATGGGCGTCGATCATGGCGGGAGGACGGTTGATGTTAGCGCAGCTGGTTGAACTAATTGGCGCGGATCAGGTAACCGGTGATGCTGAGACACTGGCGGCCTATCGATTCGATCGTTGGTGCCTAAAGCACTGGCAGGACTGGCGGGGCGAGATATTGAGCACCCCGGCCTGTGTGGTGCGTCCTCGCAATACCTCAGATGTGCAGGCGGTGGTGCGCTACGCTGCCAGCAACGCCATTCCTATCATTCCGTGGGGATGGGGGAGCGGTGTATGCGGCGGTATTGAGCCCACTGACACGCAGATCCTGATGGATATGAGCACCATGAATCAGGTGCTGTCGGTCGATGAGGAAAACCTGCTGCTCACGGTGGAGGCGGGCATCAATGGCCTTGTCGCAGAGGAGGCGGTGGCGGAACGAGGCCTGACGATCGGCCACTGGCCGCAATCGATAGCCATCAGCTCAGTGGGGGGGTGGATCTCGACCCGCGCCTCCGGGCAGTTCTCCACGGCCTATGGCAATATCGAGGACATTGTTTATTCCCTGGAGATGGTGCTGCCCAGCGGTGATTTGGTGACGTTGGGCAAGGCGCCACGCGCCGCCGCGGGCCCCGATTTGCGCCACTTGGCGCTGGGAGCTGAGGGAACTCACGGCATTGTGACTGCGGTCACGCTGTCCTTACGGCGACAACCAGATACGCGTCGCTTCAGCGCCTGGTATTGCCCAGATATGACGTCAGGGTTTCGCGCCCAGCGGGAAATCATCCAACAGGATTGGCGCCCTCCCGTAATGCGCCAGTACGACGCCTCGGAGGTCGCACGATTATTCCCTGATTATGTTCGCTCAGAGGCTGGCCTGATTTTGCTCGTGCACGAGGGGCCGGCTTCACGCGTAGCGGCTGAACTGGAGGCGGTTCAAACCATCATGGCATCGCTGGGCTTGCAACCCGCAGACGCCATGGCAGCAGAAGGTTGGATGAGTCACCGCAATAACGTGCCCGAGTGGCGCGATTTACTGGAGCAGGGGTTGATTGCCGACACCATAGAAGTGTCTGGAACCTGGAACCAGATTGATGAGATTTACGAGGCTGTGGTAGCGGCCTTAAAAACCGTGCCGGATTGCGTCAATGCCTCGGCACATAGCTCACACGTGTACCGCTCAGGCATCAATCTCTACTTCACGTTTGCTTGCATGCCTGAAGACGCGGCGATGATGGGAGACCGCTATTTGGAGAGTTGGGATCGCGCTTTGGCCGCTACCGCTCAAGCAGGGGGCGGCATTGCTCATCACCACGGCTCGGGCCGGCTCCGGCGGGATTATCTCCACCACGACTTGGGTCAGTCAGGCATTGATCTGTTGCGAACGCTTAAGCAGGCGTTAGACCCCAAGGGCACTATGAACCCGGGCAATTTGTTGCCCCCGCGTCACTAACGGCGAGCGCGAGGTCAAATTGCAAACCCCGTCCCATCCCGAATCTGCGCTGATTTTGGCCATCGATTTTGGCACGCAAAGTTGCCGTGCTCTGGCATACACCGCTCAGGGCCTTTGTCTTGCCAAGTGTCAGGTGCCCGTGAGTGAGTATCAGCACCCAGAGCCTGGCTGGACGGAGCACGATGTCGAGGGATTCTGGACGGTCCTGACAAAAAGTTGCCATGGACTATGGGCGGAGGGTATTGACCCCGGCCGGGTTGACGCGGTGGTGGTGACCACCCAGCGGGCGACGGTCATCAATCTGGATGAGCAGGGGCGCCCACTGCGGCCGGCCATTATCTGGACGGATCAGCGCCGGGCGCCGCTCCGCAATCGGCTGCCCTGGTATTGGCGCGCATTATTTGGGCTGCTCCGAATCCGGCCGATTGTTGATAACCTGGAGGCCGAGACGGAGGCCAACTGGCTGGAACGATACCAGCCGGAAATTCTGGCGCGGACGGCCCGTTACCTCCTGCTTTCGGGCTACCTGAATTACCGCCTGACCGGCGCATTCAAGGACAGCGTGGGAAGTCAGGTGGGCTATGTACCCTTTGATTTTAAAAAGCAGGATTGGTGTGCCGATTCGGACTGGAAGTGGCACAGCATGGCCATCAAGCGTTACATGCTGCCTGCTCTTACCGCAGTTGGCGACACGCTGGGCATCGTCACCGCCGATGCTGCCAAGTCGACCGGTCTACCCGAGGGAGTGCCGGTGATTGCAGGAGCGGCCGATAAGGCCTGTGAGGTGCTTGGGGTGGGCGCGCTTGAACCTGGCGTTGCCAGCGTTTCTTGTGGCACCACCGCGACGATCAACACGACGCGGCCACAATACGTGGAGGTCGTGCCGTTCATGCCCGCTTACCCCGCAGCCCTCGCGAATCACTTCAATACTGAAATTCAGGTATTCAGAGGTTTCTGGATGGTCAGCTGGTTCCTCGAGCAGTTTGGTGACGCTGAGCGAAGGCAGGCTGCGGAGCGCGGTGTTACGGCGGAAACACTGCTCGACGAACTATTGGTGCAGACTGAACCCGGCGCCGATGGTCTGGTGCTGCAACCTTTCTGGAACCCGGTTTTAGGTGAGACCGGGCCTGAGGGTAGGGGCAGCATTATCGGATTCAAGGACTTTCATACGCGCGCGCATGTGTACCGTGCCCTGATCGAGGGCCTGGCCTTTGCCCTGCGCTCGGGAAAAGAGCGCACCGAGCAGCGTACTAAAACGCCGGTGGCCCGGGTTCGCCTCTCGGGTGGCGGTGCGCAAAGTGATTCGGTTACGCAAATTGTGGCGGATGTGCTGGATTTGCCTGTGGAGCGCTTCGTCGATTGCGAAGCCAGTGGCCGCGGAGCGGCAATGGTGGGCGCCACAGCAATCGGCTGGCACGCTTCGATTGAAAAAGCGAGTCAGGAGATGCTGGGCGACATCAGCTGTATCTCACCTGATCCCCAGAACGTCGCGCGCTACCAAACCATCTACCAAAATGCCTATCAACCGCTCTACGGCAAACTGAAGCCTCTGTTCGAAGGGCAACGCAAAGCCTCTTTAGGTAGCAACGCTCACTGAGGCGACGCTGTAAGGGATTCTTCGGTGCCACCGGTATTTGGAGATATGCCGCTGTTTATCACCTATGATGCAGGTCATGACATTGGCATAGGCCTGCGCTGGTATGACGCTACACAGACTATCGCTCGTCGCTACACTGAGCTTCATGTTGTTGGGATGTACGGATCCCCCAATGAATACACTTAATCGCGAAACTGAAGCCACGATGACTTTGGGGCCGGGCGGTCGGCCCAATGCAGTTCCTTGGAGTCGCAGCGCGGTTTACGGCCGCAATGGCATGGCGGCAACGGCGCATCCATTGGCTTCGCAGATTGCGGTCGATATTCTGAAGCAAGGCGGATCTGCCCTCGATGGGGCCATTGCTGCTAATGCGGCCTTGGGGCTGATGGAGCCCACGGGCAACGGCATTGGTGGCGATATCTTTTTGATCATCTGGGACCCAAAGACAGAGCAGCTTTATGGCTACAACGGATCCGGCCGTGCGCCGCTCGGCCGATCTCTGGCAGATCTAAAAGCTCAGATTGCAGCACTGCGTGAGCGGGGCGCGATGCCCGATGAGATGCTCGGTATGCCCCAGCGCGGGTCATTACCTGTGACCGTGCCGGGAACGGTGGACGGCTGGTTCGCCACCCACAAGCGCTTTGGCAAGCTGCCCATGTCGGACGTGTTGGCGCCGTCGGTGCGCTACGCCCGAGAAGGGTTCCCGGTTACACCCGTGATCGCCTATTACTTTGGCCGCAACCTCGCCGCTTTCGAGGCGCAGGAGGCGCTCATCGAAGAGCTCGATAATGCTGCGGCGATCTGGTTCCCCGAGGGCGCAACCCCTCGGACCGGCGCGATCTTCCGTAATCCAGATCTGGCTGACACTCTCGAAACTTTGGGGAGGGAGGGTCGTGCCGCATTTTATGAGGGCAGCCTGGCCCAGCGGATGGACGCCTACTTCAGACGTATCGGTGCCGACATGCGACTTGAGGATTTCGCTGCGCATCAGGGCGAATGGGTGACGCCGGGCAGCGTGCATTACCACGGCTATGACGTTTACGAGCTACCCCCCAATGGCCAGGGGTTTGCGGCGCTACAGATGCTTAATATCCTGAAGCAGACCGATCTTCGCGATTATCCTCGGGGTTCGGCGGCAGTATTCCATTACATGGTGGAGGCCAAGCGCTTGGCGTTCGAGGACGTGGCGCGCTACTACGCCGATCCCAGTTTTGCAGATATCCCGCTGGAATCACTTTTGTCAGAAGCCTACGCAAAAAAACGGTTTGCGCTGATAGATCCGGCCCGGGCGACCCCCGAATTTGGCCCCGGTGAACCCAAGTTGGAGGGGGAGGGCGATACCACCTATCTGACTGTCGCTGACGCCGAGGGCATGATGGTGTCACTCATCCAATCCAACTACCGCGGCATGGGCACAGGGCTCGTACCCGACGGGCTGGGCTTTATGCTACAGAACCGGGGTGAGCTGTTTTCACTGGATGAGACCCATCCCAATGTGTATGCCCCGGGTAAGCGGCCGTTTCACACCATCATTCCGGCGTTTGTCATGAAAGACGGTGAGCCATTCATGAGCTTTGGTCTCATGGGCGGCGCAATGCAGCCTCAGGGGCATGTGCAGGTGCTGGTCAATATCATCGACTTTGGGATGGACGTTCAGACCGCGGGCGACGCGGCGCGCTTTAATCACGACGGCGGACGCCAACCCACTGGGGTTCATCTGGATCTGTTGGGGACATTGTTGGTCGAGCCCGGCGTTCCGGCCGAAACCGTCGAGCAGCTCAGGGCCATGGGGCACCTGGTCGAGGTGGACGGCACTGGCGCGCCGTTTGGTGGCTATCAGGCCATTATGCGCCTGCCCGATGGTGTGTATGTGGGTGCTACTGAGATGCGCAAGGACGGCACGGTGGTCGCTTGGTAGTCACGCCTCTCGTCAGGGTAAAACCGCCGCGGTACTGTCTCTGATGATGAGCTGCGTTGGGAGAGTGTGACGCTGCCCGCTGTGAGCACCGCCTTCCAGAATATTAATTAAGGTCTTCATCGCAGTGCGGCCAATGTCTTCAGCAGGCTGTGAGATGGTTGTCAGGGCGGGGTCACAATATTGTGCGAACTCGATATCGTCGAAGCCCGCAACTGACACGTCCTCGGGAACTTTAAGGCCTTGGCTTTTAAGCCCTTGAACTAGTCCAAAAGCCATTTCGTCGTTCATACAAAATATGGCAGTTGGCCGCGGAGATAACTTCAAAAAAAGATTGGCGGCATCGCGCCCAGACTGCAAAGAAAAATCGCCAGGTATTAAATATTGCTCTTCCAGCGGAATGTGCGCCTTGCTCAAGGCCTGCTGGTAGCCCCGCAAACGGTCTCGCGTGATGGGGCTGTGCATGGTTG
>JAYNYK010000035.1:0-27975 GCA_038102985.1 Halieaceae bacterium | reverse complement strand
AGCCAGTCTCCTGCCTTGTCTCGCATTTCCACCAGCAACCGCTCCGCGGTTTTTCGTCCGACACCGGGCAAGGCGACAAGGGCCGTTACATCGTCGCGCTGCATGCAGCGGGCAAAATCGGCCGCGTCCATTCCAGACAGCAGTGTCAACGCAAGCCGGGGACCCACGCCACTTACTTTGATCAATTCACGAAACAGACGACGGTCCGCCGGCTCAATAAAACCAAACAACAGCTGCGCGTCCTCGCGCACGACCAAATGTGTAAGTAGCGTCACCTCGCTGCCGAGGTCGGGAAGCTGATATACCGTGGTCATTGGCACCTGTATTTCATAGCCTATACCGCCGGCCTCGACCAGAATGTCTGGTACCTGCTTTCCGATAAGCTTGCCGCGAATTTGTCCGATCATGTCGTCACTCTACCTCAACCGGCCCGCTCTGAAGCTGCTCGCCGAGACAGCAGCAGAAAGACCCGCAGCATGGCAGTGGCACAGCGCCGCCGCCAGACCATCAGCGGCATCCTCTGCTGGCGCTTCGGACAAACCCAGCAGAGCTACCACCATATGCTGTACCTGCTGTTTGGTGGCAGCGCCAGTACCCACGACGGATTGCTTGATCTGACGCGCCGCATATTCATGGACAATGAGCTGTCTGGTCACGCAGGCCACCATCGCCGCGCCTCTCGCATGACCTAATTTGAGCGCGGCGTCCGCACTTTTAGCCATAAACACCTGCTCTATCGCGGCTTCTGTCGGCTCATAGGTGTCGATGATTTCGGTCAGCGAATCAAACAGCACGCGCAATCGCGAGGACAAGGGTTCTTTGACCGGCAAACGGATGGTGCCACTGGCGACATAAATCGAGCGCCCTCCCTCGACACGAAGAATGCCAAAACCTGTTTTCCTCGACCCAGGGTCGACCCCGAGAATAGTTGTCATGTGGGCAACCGGCCTAAAAGATCGGTTAGTGTGAACGATTACGCGACAAACGTCATTTTACAGATCCGCGAGGACAGATTCCGGAATATCCGCATTGGTGTAGACGTTTTGCACGTCGTCCAGGTCTTCCAACATGTCGATCAACCCCACAACCGCCGGGGCGTTTTCGACTTCCACTTGAATTGCCGTGCTCGGCAACATCGTCACCTCGGCCTGTAGCGGCTGAAGCCCCGCTCCAATCAGCGCATCGCGAATATCGCTGAGGCTCTCCCATTGAGTCAGCACATCGACAGCACCATCAGAGTCCGTCACCACGTCCTCCGCACCTGCGTCTAGCGCAATCTCCATGATCGCATCTTCGTCAGCCCCGGGCGCAAATTGAATAAGTCCCGTTCTTGAGAATAAATAAGCGACCGAACCGTCGGTACCCAGGTTGCCCCCTCGTTTGGTAAAGGCATGACGGACCTCTGCCACCGTTCGATTACGGTTATCCGTCATGACCTCGACCAAGACCGCCACACCCCCGGGGGCATAGCCTTCATAGGTGAGCTCTTCCATATTGTCGGCATCGTTGGTGCCCGCCCCGCGCGCGATCGCGTTATCGATGGTATCGCGCTTCATGTTGGCACCCAGAGCCTTATCTATCGCAGCGCGAAGACGCGGATTATCCTCGGCCACAGGCCCACCGGCTCTTGCGGCCACAACAAGCTCACGAATCAACTTGGTAAATAGCTTTCCGCGCCTGGCATCCTGTGCCGCTTTGCGGTGCTTGATGTTTGCCCATTTGCTGTGCCCGGCCATGGTCAGTCAGCCTCTCACTCTGTGGGTTTGGGCTCTGCCCGCCGCGGCTTCAGCGACAGCTCCTGAAGCTGTTGATCGGAGACCAACCCTGGCGCTTCGGTCATGACGCATTGCGCACTCTGTGTCTTGGGAAATGCAATCACGTCCCTGATGGAGTGCCCTCCAACCATCAGCATCACCAGACGATCGAGCCCGAAGGCCAATCCGGCATGGGGGGGTGCGCCGTGTCGCAGAGCACCGAGCAGAAATCCGAATTTAGACTCCGCCTCCTCCTCACCAATCCCCAACAAGTCAAAAACGGATTTCTGCATTGTTTGATCGTGTATCCGCACGGATCCGCCGCCCACTTCACTGCCATTCAATACCATATCGTAGGCCTGGGAGAGGGCTGATTCAGGGTCAGCTTTCAGCGACTCGGCGGAGCAGGAAGGTGCCGTAAAGGGATGATGCAACGCGGCGAGCCCGCCGCGGTCATCGCGCTCAAACATGGGGAAATCCACCACCCACAACGGCGCCCATCCTTCTCGAATCTGGTCGAGATCAGCCGCAACGCGTAATCGCAAAGCGCCCAAGGATTCATTGACAACGGATCGCTTGTCTGCGCCGAAAAACAGAATATCACCGTCTTTCGCGCCGAGGCGATTCAGCAGCGATATCACCGTCTCCTCTGGCATAAACTTAATGATCGGTGACTGCAGCCCTTCAACTCCCGCAGCCATGTCATTGACTTTAATCCAAGCTAAGCCGCGCGCTCCGTAAACACCGACAAACTGGGTGTAGTCGTCAATCTCTTTTCTGGAGAGGGTCGCGCCGCCTGGGACCCGTAAAGCAGCGACTCGACTATCGGGGTCCTGCGCTGGGCCGCTGAACACTTTGAAATCCACGCGGGTCATCAAGTCATCAATCGAAACCAGCTCCCAGTCGACCCGAAGATCTGGCTTATCCGAGCCGAAACGTTCCATGGCATCAGCCCAGCTCATGCGCGGAAATTCGCCAAGATCAACGCCCAGTTGCGCCTGAAACAGGTGACAAACCAAGCCCTCGGTAATCGACATTACCGATTGCGCGTCCAGAAAAGAGGTTTCGATATCAATTTGCGTAAATTCCGGCTGCCGGTCTGCTCGCAAGTCCTCGTCTCGGAAGCACCGGGCGATCTGGTAGTAGCGATCGAAGCCGGACACCATCAAGAGCTGCTTGAACAACTGCGGTGACTGGGGAAGCGCAAAAAAAGCACCGGGCTGGGTGCGACTGGGCACAAGATAATCTCTGGCTCCTTCGGGCGTCGCACGGGTCAGAATGGGGGTCTCTATGTCAAGAAATCCATGGTCGTCGAGGTAACGCCGAATCGCTGAAGTGATGCGGGCACGTGCGATCAGGTTTTGCTGCATCTCTGGACGGCGCAAATCCATATATCGGTACTTCAAGCGAACGTCCTCTCCCACGGCATGGTGGGCATCCAGAGGGAATGGCGGAGTCTGCGCGCTACTGAGCACTTCCAGTGTTTTTCCCAGTACCTCGATGCGACCTGAGGCCATGTTGGGGTTAATTGTCTCGTCCGTGCGCGCCCGCACCCGGCCGGTAATGCACAGCACGTACTCGCTACGAACACTATCCGCTCTCTCAAAGTGTTCTCCGGTATCCGGGTCAAACACCACCTGCACAACGCCCTCACGATCCCGCAGGTCGAGGAAGATTACGCCTCCGTGATCGCGCCGTCGGTCAACCCAGCCACACAAGGTCACTGTTTCATCTGTCAGGGTTTCGTCAACCAAGCCGCAATAATGGCTGCGCATGCCTCTCTCCCTATCCATTCGGTATCTGGGTTCAACTCGCCTTGGAGGTTTCACTTTTCGCGGGTGCCGCTGATTTCTCGGCCGGCTTCTTCGCCGCCTCGCTCGACCCAGAATCGCCAGATGATTTGGTTGCGGGGTCGCTTCCCGACGCGCTACCACGGTCCCCGGCAAGGTTCTTCTTGTTCTCACCGGTTTTGAAGTCCGTCTCGTACCAGCCACCCCCGGACAAGCGGAAGGAAGGAGCGCTGACTTGTTTCTTCAGACTGGCTTCATTGCACGCCGGGCACTCGGTCAGCGGGGCGTCAGCGAGCCGCTGAATCGCCTCCATTCGGTGGCCACAACTTTGACAGCAATATTCATAGATCGGCATAACAGACCCTCCTCATCGTCAACGCCGTCATCGGCTCATCGAGCACATGAGGTCACTTGGAAAGTGTTACAAGGGCGCGGAGAGTACCGTAAAGACTGGTGCAGTAAAAGGTGGAGCGGTATGGGGATCGAAAGGCGTGGCGCGACGGTAAGGGCTGACAGAAGGAGGCTCCCCGGGGGGAGCCTTACAGAAGCTTCGCTTAGTTGGCGAATTCTTTCATCTTCTTCAACGGGCGCACCTTGACAGCAGTGCTGGCGGGCTTGGCCTTGAACATCGTCTCTTCCCCGGTAAAAGGATTAATGCCCTTTCGCGCCTTCACCGCCGGCTTGCGGACAGTGGTGATTTTCATCAGCCCTGGCAGGGTGAACTCTCCTGCCGCGCGCTTTCCAATACTCGCTTCAATGAGTCGCTCCAGAGAACCCAGCACCGACGACACTTCCTTTTTGGAGAGACCACTGTCATCAGCGAGCGCTGCGATCATTTGCGACTTGGTCATTTTTTCCTTAACCGCCTTCATCTTTGATGGCGCTTTCGGGGTAGCTTTCTTAGCCATTAAGTTAACACCTCTTTGAATGGATAGAGTTGATGTGAGACCGACGGCTGCCCGCAGTCGGCGAGATTCAACACCACTCAGACCCCTGACACAACCCTTACTCGAACTGTTTTTGACGATATTTCAACAAGCCTCGCCATTCAGCCAGCACTTACCCTCGTTAAAGGGTGGGGGAGCATCGATCGTCTGTACTGGTTACGCCTTGGAACATTAGAATGGCATTCCCGTCATTGGAGGCTGTCATGCGCGCCAGCGAATTCTTACTTTCCACACTGAAGGAAACGCCCTCAGACGCCGAGGTCATCAGCCATCAACTTATGCTTCGAGCGGGGCTGATCCGTCGCGTGGCAGCCGGTATCTATAACTGGATGCCACTGGGCCTCCGGGTGTTACGGAAAGTGGAAGGTATTGTCAGAGAGGAAATGGAGCGTGCCGGCGCGCTGGAGTTATCAATGCCCGTAGTCCAACCGGGCGAACTATGGGAAGAATCGGGTCGCTGGGAACTGTATGGTCCGGAACTCTGTCGTCTGACAGATCGGCACGAACGTCCATTTTGCCTGGGCCCCACTCACGAGGAAATTGTGACTCATATCGCGCGGACAGAAATTAAAAGCTACAAACAGCTTCCCTTGAACATGTTTCAGATTCAGACCAAGTTTCGTGACGAAATAAGACCGCGCTTCGGCATCATGCGCTCGCGGGAATTTGTCATGAAAGACGCCTACTCTTTTCACATCGATCAAACCTCTCAGGAAGAAACCTACTGGCGCATGCACGAGGCCTACTCCACCATTTTTTCGAGACTCGGCTTAGATTTCAGAGCGGTCGAAGCCGACACTGGAGCCATCGGCGGCAACCACTCTCATGAATTTCATGTTCTTGCAGAGTCGGGAGAGGATGCAATTGCCTTCTCAACAGGTAGTGACTACGCGGCAAATGTTGAACTGGCGCCCGCACTGCCGGCCACGGACGTGCCTGCGGAAGCGGCGCAAACCCCGGAGCTGGAAAGATTTTCCACGCCCGGGGTAACCACCATCGATGATCTGGCGCAGCAGTTTGATGTGCCCGCTGACCGCTCAGTCAAGACCCTGCTCGCCAAGGGGAAGCAGGGCGAACTCATCGCACTGGTCGTGCGAGGCGATCACCGGCTCAATGCGACGAAAGCGGCGAAGTTACCGGGCCTGACATCGCCGCTAACGCTGGCCGATGGGGATGAAGTCAGGATGCAGCTCGGTGCCGGCTTCGGCTCTCTGGGGCCTGTAGGTCTGCCACTGCGCATCATTGTTGATCAGAGCGCCGCCAATCTGGCGGCCTTTGTCTGTGGCGCCAACGAGGATGACCATCACCTCAAGGGCGTGTTATGGCATCGCGATGTCCCCGAATTTGAGGTGGCAGATATTCGAGAAATTCATAGCGGCGATCCCAGCCCCTGTGGCGCTGGCACACTGGAAATACGCCGCGGTATAGAAGTAGGACATATTTTTCAGCTGGGAACCAAATACTCCGAAGCAATGAATGCAACGGTGCTGGACGACCAGGGCCGTCAGCAGCCTATGGTAATGGGCTGTTATGGCATCGGCGTCACGCGCATCGTCGCCGCTGCTATTGAGCAAAACCACGATGATAGGGGCATTATTTGGCCAGCGGCCATGGCGCCTTTTGACGTTGCCATTGTCCCCCTTGGCATGGATAAATCCGATACGGTTCGTGGCGCCACCGAGGCACTCTACGCCGCATGTATCACCGCGGGTCTATCGGTATTCATGGACGACAGATCGGAGCGACCCGGCGTCAAGTTTGCTGAGATGGAACTGCTGGGGATGCCGGTTCGGGCTACCGTTGGCGCGAGATCACTCGCCGAGGGACACCTCGAGATTACCCGACGTGCGGACGGCAAAACCGAAATGGTCACCCCGGACGCGGCCGTCAGTCAGATTCAGCAGTTTCTGCAGGAGAGATAGCTTTAGCAACACGTGATGACGCTACGGTCGGCTCTGCTACGGGAACGCAAACTGAAAAAACCAAACTGATAGGTGCTAGCGTTGGGGCTGGGGCCCTGACAGCAGGGGCGAGCCACTCCCCTGCCTGGCGGCACGGTTAGGGGAAACACCTCGCAGCGTGGAAAAACTCGCTGCGCGCGGCACCAATTCACTGGTTAGAGGTCCGACACGACGGTAAACTCGGTCGCCCCGAGGAAGAGATCCATCATGCACCCGGAAGCAAAAAAACTGCTCGCCGAGTATCCCGATATCGAAATGATAGAGGCGCTGATCACAGACTGTAACGGCGCGGCTAGGGGTAAATGGCTGCCTGTGGGCAAGCTGTCGTCGCTACTGACGGAGGGCATCAAGTTGCCTGAGTCGGCGGTCGCTCAGGATATGTGGGGGAGAGATGTCCCCAGTCTTTGTCTTGAAAATGGAGACATTGATGGCTGGTGCCGGGTAGTGGAAGGCTCGCTCGCTCCATCCCTTAGCGCCAGAGGCGTCGATCAAGCGCAAGTCGTCCTGACCATGTTTCGGGAGAATGGTGAGCCCTCCTTCTGGGATCCACGCCAAGTACTGAGTCGGGTCGTTGCTACATTGGCAGACCGCGGCCTCTACCCGCGTGTTGCGATCGAGCTGGAGTTCAATCTGTTCAATCGTCCCGCCGGTGGACAACCACTCAGAGAGACGCTTCCCGACGAGTCACTCACAGGCGGCAATCTGTATGGACTGGGGGCACTCGATGAACACGCAGCATTATTCGAAGTATTGAGAGAGACATTTGCCGTTCAGCACTTGCCTTACGAGGGGGTACTCAAGGAGGCCGCACCCGCACAATATGAGATCAATGTCGCCTACTCCGACGACGCCCTAGCGTATTGCGATCAGGTGGTGCGGATGCAGCGGGGTATCAGTGCCGTCGCGGCTCGCTTCGACGCACTCGCGAGCTTCATGCCCAAACCAATGGAGAATCAAGCGGGTAACGGTATGCATATGCACTGCAGCCTGATGGATGAGTCGGGTTGCAACGTTTTTGACAGTGGAACGACAGAAGGAACCCCGCTGTTACACAAGGCGGTCGCCGGTTGCCTGGCCCTGATGCCCGACACCCAGCTGATTTTTGCACCCAGCTACAACGCCTATCGGCGGTTTCAGCCCGGGAACCATGCCCCCACTCAGCCCAATTGGGGGTATGACAACCGAACGACCGCGCTGCGAATTCCGGCAAGCCCCAGCGCGGCAACTCGAATAGAGCATCGTGTGGCCGGCGCCGATAGCAACCCTTATCTGGCAATTGCCGCACTGCTGGCCGGCGTTCTGGCCGGTCTTGAGCAAAATCTGACAGCCCCCGAGCCGATTGCGGGTAATGCTTGGACAGACGACGCAGACAGCAGCACCTTGCCGAGCCACATGGCCGATGCCATTCGCCGCTTCTCGCACTCTGACGGCGTGCGCGACTACCTGAGCGCGCCCTTTCAGAGGGCCTTCTCGGAACTGAAGCTACAGGAACTGGCAGAATTCGAGCGGCGGGTGACCGATTTTGAACTGGAGACGTACCTCGCTAACTAAATATCGGCCAAACCCAAGTTCTCAAATCTTTTTCTTGTGATTCATCAATGGAGTAGCCAATGAGCACCGCTCACGACTTTTCAGCGAAACTCGCCAACGGCGAGGAAACAACACTAGCCCAGTTTCAGGGGCAAGTTTTGTTAATAGTGAATACCGCCTCAAAATGCGGCTTTACCCCCCAGTACACAGGCCTCGAATCGCTGCAACAGCGCTTTGGCGCGCGGGGCTTTTCGGTGCTCGCTTTTCCATGCAACCAGTTCGGAGCACAGGAACCGGGCACCGAATCCGAAATTCAATCATTTTGCGAGATGAATTATCAGACGACGTTTCCGCTGTTCAGCAAAATCGATGTCAACGGGGCAGCAAGCCACCCCCTGTTCACCCACCTCACAGAGCAAGCGCCGGGCGTGCTGGGTAGCAAACGCATCAAGTGGAACTTCACCAAGTTTTTGGTCAATCAGCAGGGAGAAGTCGTCAAGCGCTACGCGCCGTCGACAAAACCTGAGGCCATCGCTGCGGACATCGAGGCGCTACTCTGACCGCGCTCAATGCTCCCGAGTTTCGCAAAAACGAATATCTGGCCAGCGCTCTTCCATCAGTGACAGGTTAACCCGGGTCGGCGCCAGATAAGTCAGGTAACCGCCACCGTCCTCGGACAAATGTTCAGCGGCCTTTTTGCGAAATTCCTCAAGCGCGCGGGAATCCGCAGCTTCTATCCATCGTGCGGTGTAGACATTGATGGGTTCGTAAATGGCCTCAACCTTATATTCGTCTGCCAATCGGTAGGCGACGACGTCGAACTGCAGTTGACCCACCGCACCCACGATCAGGTCACTACTGCTCAGGGGCGAGAAGACCTGTGTCGAACCCTCCTCTGACAATTGCTGCAGCCCCTTCTGTAACGCTTTCGCTTTCATCGGGTCCTTGAGCCGGATACGACGGAAAAGCTCCGGCGCAAAATGGGGAATTCCGGTGAAGCGGATCGCCTCGCCCGTCGTAAAGGTGTCGCCTATCTGGATCGTGCCATGATTGTGCAGGCCGATAATATCCCCCGCCACGGCGGACTCCACCAGCGTCCTGTCGCCCGCGCGGAAGGTCACCGCATCGGCAATTCGTATATCCTTCTCTATGCGGACATGACGCATCTTCATCCCTTTTTCATAACGCCCCGAACAAATGCGCATGAAGGCAATCCGATCTCGATGCTTGGGATCCATATTCGCCTGAATTTTGAAAACGAAGCCCGTGAAGTCGGCTTGGGAAGCCTCGACAACTCGCTTGCTGGAGTCTCTGGACTGAGGGGAAGGCGCCCACTCAACGAAATCGTTCAGCATTTCACGCACACCGAAATTGCCCAATGCAGTACCAAAAAATACCGGCGTTAACTGCCCCGCCAAAAAAGCATCTAAATCGAATTCATGAGATGCGCCACGCACCAGCTCGACCTCTTCCACAAACGCATCGTAATCGTCGGCCAGCAGGTCCCGGGCAGATGTCGAGTCGAGTCCGTCGATGATAATTTCCTCACTCAGCACCGCGCCAGCACCGTTCGCAAAGCAATGAATCGTATCGGTATAAAGGTTGTAGACGCCCTTGAAGTCCCGCCCCATGCCTATGGGCCAGTTGATGGGGGCGCCGGCAATACCCAGTACCGCCTCTACCTCGTCAACCAGCTCCACAGGGTCTCGAATATCACGGTCAAGCTTGTTCACAAAGGTCAGGATCGGCGTATCACGCAAGCGGCACACGTTCATCAGCTTGATGGTGCGATCTTCCACGCCTTTGGCTCCGTCGATGACCATCAACGCTGAATCCACAGCCGTCAGGGTGCGATAGGTATCCTCCGAGAAATCCTCATGACCCGGCGTATCAAGCAAATTGACCCAACGCTCACGATACGGAAACTGCATGACAGAAGAAGTCACGGAAATACCGCGCTCTTGCTCCAGCGTCATCCAATCTGACGTCGCGTGAGGACCTCTTTTACCTTTTACCGATCCCGCCACCTGAATCGCCTGACCCAATAACAGCAATTTCTCTGTCATCGTGGTCTTGCCCGCATCCGGGTGAGAGATGATGGCAAAAGTGCGGCGAGAATCGATGTCGCGCTGTAAGTCAGACATGGCGGCTCCTAGGAGGACGCCGGATTATGCCAGCCCACGAGAATATCGTCAGGCTCTCGGGGACAGGGCCTGCTCGAGGTGCACCAGCAATTGCTCGCCCAGATCAGCCGCGTCCAACTCCAGATTTACCCCCAGCTCCTTTGCAACCGAGGTCACCTCCAACCCCTCGTATCCGCAAGGATTGATGCCCGAGAAGGGAGCGAGGTCCATATCGACGTTAAGCGACAAGCCGTGGTAGCTCCGTCCGCGGCTGACTTTCAAGCCAAGGGCTGCGATCTTCCTACCCTGCACATAAACACCCCTGGCTGCCGGGTCCCCGCAAGCGGCAATGCCGTGGTCAGCCAAAAGATCGATCACAGCCATCTCGAGGCGCTCCACCAGTTCGCGCACGTTCATTCCCGCTCGCCGCAAATCATAAAGAATGTAAGCGACCCATTGCCCGGGGCCGTGATAGGTCACTTGGCCACCACGATCAATATTGATGACGGGAATATCGCCCGCATCCAACACGTGCTCGGCTTTACCAGACAACCCCTGTGTGTAAACGGGGGGGTGCTGCAGCAGCCAAATCTCGTCCTCAGTCTCACTCGTGCGGGTCGCCGTGAACGCCTTCATCGACTCCAAAGTGGGTACGAATTCGACGACGCCCAATCGTTGGAACTGCATGAGACTAAATGACCATGGAGACCAAACCTGTCCCCATCAGATCCTGATGGATCAGGCGCAATTGCGCCTCGCTCTGCGCCTCGATAGTGACGGTGATGGACTGAAAAGTGCCCTTATTTGAATCTTTAATCACCACATCTTGCCGACGGAAACCCGGTGCATGTTGATCGAACACACCCAGCACAGTGGCACGAAACGTGTCTCCGGCTCTACCGAGCACCTTAATCGGATACGGACAGGGAAAGACGATCTTGGGAGGATCGGCAGTCATGGCCACTTAACCGAACAAAGCCTGAAACCACAGCACGATGGTGTCCCACAAACGCGCAAAAAAACCAGCAGCCTCAACACCGGCAAGCACTTCCAGAGGTATCTCGGCCACTAACTCACCATCTCGGCTCAGCACCACTCGGCCAACGATGTCTCCCTTGCGTAGCGGCGCCAGCAGCGGTGCCTCCACCTCGATGGATTGGCTCAGCTCAGCGCTGCTCCGAGGCAAGGTCAGTACAATCTCCTCATTAACACCCAGCGAAACCTGCTCACCCAGACCTTTCCAAACGCGATGCTCGACGAGTGATTCGCCGAGAGGCAGGGGGCGCACGGTCTCATAAAATCGAAAACCGTAATTCAGCAAGCTTCGTGTCTCTGCCTTCCGGCTAGCAGTGGAACTGCTGCCCATGACTACCGAGACCAATCGCATCCCTTTCCGCTGGGCTGACGCCACAAGGCCATACCCCGCCTCTCGCGTGTACCCCGTCTTTAGGCCATCGACCGTGTCGTCCTCGCGCAGGAGATGGTTGCGGTTGTATTGCGTAATGTCGTTGTAGGTATAGCTTCGCTCTTTATAGACGGTATAGCGCTCCGGGTGATCACGAATCGCCGCTATTGCCAACGCAGCGAGATCTCTCGCGGTAGACAGGTGTTCTGGATGAGGTAGCCCATGGCTATTTTCAAAGTGCGTGCTAGCGAGATTCATCTCATCGGCATACTGATTCATCAGATCGACGAATGCCTCCTCGCTGCCTGCAATATGCTCGGCAATTGCCACCGTGGCATCGTTACCAGAGGAGATCACGATACCGCGCTCCAACTCAGATACCGTCACCGGCTTTCCAGGCTCAATCCACATCAACGAGGAGCCGTTGAAAACAGGGTTCTGGGACCAAGCATTTCTGCTCACAGGGACCACATCATCGAGCCTGAGGCGGCCGAGCTCGACCTCCTGCGCCAGAATATAGGCCGTCATGAGTTTGGTCAGGCTGGCGGGTGGCAATCTCAGGTCAGGATTGTGCTCCACCAGCACGCTGCCGGTATCGAAATCCACCAGAATGTAGGAGTCCGCGTTGATCGATGGCGGCGCGGGCACCAAGTTCGCATTGGCAGTCGCGTTGGCCACGAGAAACAGATTCACCAGGGCAAATCCTAAACACCAACCTCTGAAATTCGCCACAAATAACCCCTTCAACCTCATCCATTGACAGTACTGATCGTGTGCCCGCGTAGCAACCTGCTGGAGATATAAAGAACGTCAGCCTTCAGGGCAGACGTAAAGGCTCTGGGAATCCTTGGTTCAGTAACTGCCCGCGCATCCATTCCAACGTGGTTTGCCCTTCGAAGGGCCCCAGCCGCACCCGATGCAACCTTTTCCCATCAACATCCACTGGAGAAACATACCAGTTCTGACCCCATTTTCTTTGCAAGGCGCGCGCCAAATCGAGGGCGGTTTGCCACGACGAGAACGCGCCTATCTGCAAATAACGATGGGCGGCCAGCGGCTGATTCCTGCGATCTTCGACGCCCTCTTGAGGGAGCGCCTCGACTTCCACCTGCGCCGTCCCTCGCTCGGAGAAACCCAACGCCACGGCAGCTTGATAGGACACATCGATAATACGATCCGAGGCAAAAGGGCCGCGATCATTGACCCGCAAGATCACGCTCCGCTGGTTCTCCAGATTGCTGACGCGGACATAACTGGGGATAGGTAAGGAGCGATGGGCAGCGGTGGCCCCATAGACGTCATAGATCTCACCGTTTGATGTAGGACGTCCCTGAAACTTCATGCCGTACCAAGATGCGCTACCCCTGACGCGATAGCCCTCACTGGAGCTCAGCACCTCGTAGCGGGCGCCGTTTACCTCATAGGGGCTTTTGTTTCCGTAGCGCAGTATGGGTTCAGCGCGTGGGACCGCGTCAATCCATGGCGTCGGAGCGGGGTTCGGTGGTGCGTAGTCGCTATTGGCGGCTGTCGCCGTCATGCCAACGGTTACCAGCACAGCGCAAACGGCCACCAGCAGGCGCATTAAAGAGCCTTCCCCTGCCAAGACTTTGCCAATTCCTGACTCAGCTCCCAAACTGCCATGGCGTACATCGCACTGTGGTTGTAGCGCGTGATGACATAAAAATTTTCCAAGCCCAACCAATAGGCCATGCCATCCTGCACCTCCAGACCAATGGGCGTGGCCAGCACACCTGCTGGCACGGCTTGCGACGCCACCATGCCTTTAGCCACCAACTGCTCCACAGTTTGGGTCGGTCTCAAGCCGCCCTCAAAAAGCCCCGGTTCGGGGTCGCTCACTGTTGCCGCGATCACGACGCCCTGACCGGCGCGCCAGCCATGGGCCAGCAAATAGTTACCAACGCTACTGATTGCATCTTCGGGCTTGTCCCAAATATCGGCAGCGCCCTCGCCCTCGAAGCGCTTGGCGTATGCGCGGTAACTGGAGGGCATGAACTGGCCGTAACCCATTGCGCCGGCGTAGGAGCCTTTGAGCGCCAAGGGATCCTTACCGGACTCCCAAGCCAGCAACAGGAAGGCCTCGAGTTCTTGGGTAAAAAACGCCGACCTTCTGGGATAATCAAAAGCCAGGGTGGCCAGCGCATCAATCACCCGGTAATTGCCCATGATCCGCCCATAAAAGGTCTCCACACCAATGATGGCCACCACCACTTCCGGTGGCACACCGGTGGCGGCCGCTACGCTTTCCAGTGCCGATGCATACTGACCCCAGAAGGTAACACCCTCTTCTATGCGACGAGGGGTAATAAAAATTTGTCGGTACTCGTGCCACGGCTTGGTTTTTTCGGCGGGTCGCGCAATTGCATCCAGAATCGACTGCTGGCGCTCCGCGGCGCCGAGCAATTCAGCAGACCACTGGACATCGACGCCCGCCAAGGCCGCTGAGTTAATGACCGCTTGAGCAGCCGCTCGCCCGGTGTACTCTTCCGCACCAACATCAGATACGACGAGGCCACACAGCAGCACCCAGAGAAAAGTGGGCGCGGGCCGACCTCCCCAGCGTCGCGCCCGCCGGGTACGAAAAAGAAACCTCATTGAGCCATTATCCTATTTTCAGTGCTGATCGCTGTGAGAATACCGAAACCCAGCATCAGTGTAACGATGGCGGTGCCGCCAAAGCTGACAAACGGTAGCGGGACTCCCACCACCGGCAATAAACCGGCAACCATACCCATATTGACGACGACGTAAACACAGAAAGTCAGCGTGATCGCGCTAGCAAGCAGTCGGCCATAGGTTGTCTGCGCCCTTAGGCTGATCCAAAACCCTCTGCCAACAACCAGACCATAAAGCGCCAGCAGACAGAGAACACCGCGAAAACCCCATTCCTCGGCCAAGACCGCAATAATAAAATCCGTCTGGCTCTCGGGTAAAAAGTCGAGATGCGATTGGGTGCCCTGCATCCAGCCTTTTCCGGACCAGCCGCCCGAGCCAATCGCCGTTTTTGACTGAATAATATTCCAACCCGCACCCAGCTTATCTGCTTCCGGATCAAACAGGGTCATGATTCGCTGCTTCTGGTAGTCCCTCAACACAAAAAGCCAAGCGGGCCATATTGCCCCCAGCGCGGCGATGATACCCGCCATGATTTGCCACCAACTGATACCTGCCATGAAAATGACAAAGCCGCCGCTGGCCGCCACCAGTAACGCGGTGCCAAGGTCAGGCTGCATGGCTATGACCACTGCCGGTATTGCAATGACCAGCAGGCCCACTACCGTGACCCCTAGCCGCGGTGGCAACCCGTGACGCACCACCCAGAACGCCACCGCCAGCGGCATCGCTATCTTCATCACTTCGGAGGGCTGAAATCGGATAATCCCGAGACTCAACCAGCGCTGGGCGCCTTTGGCGCCCACGCCAAAGAAGAGCACCATGAGCAGTAGCCCGAGGGCAAACAAATAAAGAACGGGGCTCCAGCGCTGGATAGTATCAACGCGTATTTGAGCAACGACCAGCAACGCACCCCAACCAATAACAAAGTTTCGTAACTGGCGACTGACGGTATCCCAGTCACCATCAGAAGCGCTGAATAATACAAGAGAACCCAGTGCCATAATAAGAAAGAGGGGCACCAGAAGCACAAGATCAAGATGTAGCCACTGCGCAAGCGACCTTTGCGGCGCGAAGGACCGCTGCGAATCGTCAAGGTAACGGGCGTATTCAGACATCGCTGAGTTCGTTCAGCCAGGCATCAATAACCCGGCGCGCGATCGGCGTAGCAGCGCTGCTACCACCCCCATTTTCAGCCAGTACCGCAACAACAATGCGCGGCTTTTCCTCGGGCGCAAATGCGATGAAAAGTCCGTGATTGCGATTACGGGCACTCACTTTTTCCTCCTCGTAGACCGCATCTTGGGCGATACCAATCACTTGTGACGTGCCCGTCTTGGACGCCATCTGATAGGCAATACCCTTTGAGATACTGAAAGCAGTACCCCGTTGCGAATGCACCACATCGACCATGCTTGCAATAACCGCCTGCCAGTCCTCCTGATTCATTTTTATCGGCTCACGTGGCACGCCGCCGACCGTCATATTTCCCACGCGGTGCACAATGGAAGGGACGAAACTGGTGCCGCGATTGGCCAACACCATTGTCGCCTGCGCGAGTTGTAATGGCGTCGCCAACATATACCCCTGACCGATACCCGCACTGAGGGTTTCTCCCGGAAACCATGCCTCGCCCATCGCCTCTCGCTTCCACTGGCTGCTGGGCAGAATGCCCTCCTGCTCCCCTGTTGTATCGACGCCCGTTGGTCGACCGAGCCCGAAAGGTGCCAACACGTTGGCCATGGTGTCGATACCCATTCGGAAGGCAAGGTCGTAGTAATACGTGTCGCAGGATTCTGCAATCGCCATTCTCATATCCACCTGCTCGGCATGCCCCCCGCCACGCACCCTCAGGGTCCAGTCCCGGTAACGGCGATCATCTCCCGGCATCCGATACCAACCCGGATCCCTGACCGTCGTTTCAGTGGTAATCAGGTCTCGCTCAAGACCGCCCAAAGCCAACAGCGGTTTTATTGTAGATCCGGGAGGGTACTGCCCCTGCACCGCCCGGTTTAACAATGGTGTGTCGATTGAATCCCTGAGCAAAGCGTATGCACTGTGGCTGATCCCCTCCACGAACAGGTTCGCGTCATAACTGGGGTTCGACACCATTGCCAGAACCCCGCCATTGAGTGGGTCAAGCGCCACGACGGCGCCGCGCTGGGCCCCCAGCGCTTCTGCCGCGACGCGCTGTAAATCGAGGTCGAGGTAGAGCCGCAAGTCCTGTCCCGATTGCGGCGGTTCCTTTTCGAGCACCCGGAGCAATCGCCCATGAGCGTTGGTTTCAACATGTTGGAACCCGGGCTGCCCGTGTAGCAGAGGTTCGTATCGCTTCTCCAGACCGACCTTGCCCGTGTATAAAGTCCCTCGATAACGTTCAGTTTCCAGTGCGCCGAGATCCTCAGGGCTGATCCTTCCGACATACCCCAGGACATGGCTTAACAAGTCGGCAAAGGGATAATGTCGGGTCAGTTGCGCCTCGACCACGACACCGGGCAACTGATGCAAGTCAACGGCCACTGCTGCCAGCGCCGCATCATCAAGTCCCACTTTAATCGGAACCGTCTCAAAGGGTCTCCGCTGCGACAGCCGCTCTTTGAAGGCCCGCAACTCATCATCCGTCAGTGCCAGCCGCTCCTGAAGATTCTGCATCAGCGACGGCAGGTCTGCCGCGCGCTCTGGGATGACACCCACCACGTAAGTGGGCTGGTTTGTCGCCAAGGATCGACCCTTTCGGTCGACAATTAGTCCTCTCGTTGGCGGAATCACCTCTACCCGAATTCTGTTCCGATCAGACTGGGTCAGGAACGCCTCGTGCTGAACAACTTGCAGCGAGTAGTATCGATAGACCAGTACTGCCATCAGCACGGCGATGCCCATCAACGCGGCAATTAATCGCGCTCGATTGATTGACCACTCGCGGCGCGTATCGCGCATGGCATCTAACGGCCCCGCCATCAGCTACCCCGATGATAAGGATGGCCACTTTGGAGAGACCAAGCCCGATACAGTTGCTCGGCGAGAATCACGCGAACCAGTGGGTGCGGCAAAGTGATACGCCCGAGGGACCACTGCTCCGAAGCCCTCTCAAGCAAGCTACGGTGCACACCGTCAGGCCCACCGATCACGACGCAAACCGGGCGCCCCCGCATTTGCCAATCGGCAAAGCGCCCGGCGATTTTCTCGGTACTGATTTCCATGCCCTGCACGTCCAGTACAATCAGGTCCTCATCGCGATGCAGTTTTGAACCAATAGATGCCGCTTCCTGCCGTCGGTAGCTGTCTGCGGAACCAGTGCCACGCTTTGCCATCGGCACTTCCAACCAGTCCACGCTCAATTCTTTGGGCATGCGGCGCGCGTACTCGGCCACTCCCTGCTCAACCCATGACGGCATTCTATTGCCTACCGCTAACACGCGGAGTCGCACTAAAGCTCCTGCGATTGCGAGGCCTGCACCGACCACAGGCGCTCCAGATCATAAAAGCCTCTGATAGCGGGTTGCATGACGTGGACGACCACATCGCCAAAATCGACGAGCACCCACTCGCCCACGCGCTCGCCCTCCACCCCCAGCGGCCGAATGCCTTTTTCTTTGGCTTTCATCAGCACATTATCAGCGAGGGATTTCACATGGCGGCTCGAGGTTCCGCTAGCGACCACCATCCAGTCCATCACTGAACTCAGGGATCTCACATCCAGCACGACCGGTTCGAGTGCTTTTAAATCGTCTAATGCTTCCTGTGTCGTCTCCAGTAATCGGGTAACGGCGACGTCGGTATTAGTCTCAGAAGTCATGATGAGAACGCAAACAGATCATGGGTGGCAATATACTCCATAACGGCGGTGGGAATGAGAAAACGAGGATCGCGCCCAGCCTTCAGTAAGCCACGAATTTGAGTGGAAGAAATATCCAGTAGTGGCTGACGCAATCTCACTATCCCCCCGGCCGGACGGCCCAACACCCAATCTGGCGCCACAAGATGCGACGCCATCCAGTCGCCGACAACCGCGGGCGGAGGTTCAGCGCCGGGTCGATCCAATAAAACCACGTGGGTTAGATCAAGGAGCTGATCCCAGCGTGACCACCGCGGTAACGTGGGGAGAATATCGCTGCCCATAATCCATAGCAGGGGACAGTTGCCACCGGCCTCTTGCCTGATGGCGAGCAGCGTATCAATGGAAAAGGAAGGCCCTGAGCGATCGAGCTCGCGTGCGTCAATACCCAACCCAGGCACGTCGGTGATCGCCAAGCGCAGCATCTCTAGCCGATGAGCTGTGCTGACCACACTGCGACCCTTGAGTGGAGACTGCGCCGCAGGTATGAGATCCACACGGTGCAATCCCAACGCGTCGCGGACCGCCATTGCGCCGCGCAAATGTCCAATGTGAACCGGGTCAAACGCGCCGCCCAGCAATCCCCGCGCTCGGAGATCTTCAGTCACGCATTTCTACCTCATTGCCGAATATGGCCATCACCCCTAACGATATATTTTCGTGAGGTCAGACCCTCCAGGCCAACGGGTCCCCGCGCATGGAGCTTGTCGGTAGATATCCCTATTTCCGCACCCAGCCCGTATTCAAAACCATCAGCAAACCGGGTCGACGCGTTGTGCATTACGGAACTGGAATCCACCTCGCGCAGAAATCGCTCTGCTGTCTCACCATTTTCAGTGACAATGCTCTCGGTGTGATCTGAACCGTAGCGCGCGATGTGAGCCATCGCTGCTTCAACATTTTCTACCACGCGGACTGATAGCACCGGCGCCAAATATTCCGTCGACCAGTCTGACTCCTCGGCAGTAATCCGAATTTTTGACGCCAGACGACGAGACTCGAGACACCCTCGCACCTCAACGCCGCGGTCCTGTAAGGCGTCTACCAATCGCGGCAGCAGACCGCCCTGCTCCCGCGCCACCAACAATGTCTCCATGGTATTGCAAGTCCCATAACGTTGGGTTTTGGCATTGATGGCAATCGCCATGGCTTTTTCGGGATCAGCATCTCGATCAATAAAAACATGGCAAATCCCGTCCAGATGCTTTAACACCGGAACACGGCTCTCCGCTGAGACCCGCTCAATCAAACTTTTGCCACCGCGCGGCACCACCAGATCAATGAACTGGGGCAAGGTCAGCATCGCACCCACCGCCTCTCGGTCGACAACTGGCACCACCTGTGCCGCAGCAACCGGCAACCCGACATGGGCAAGCCCGTGCCCGATCAACTCCCCAAGCTTCGTGTTGGAGTGAATGGCCTCGGAGCCACCGCGCAAAATGACCGCGTTCCCCGCTTTGAGGCACAGTGCAGCGGCCTCTACCGTCACGTTGGGGCGTGACTCGAAAATGATCGCAATAACCCCGAGGGGCACCCGCATGGTCCCGACCTCGATACCCGAGGGCATTTTGCGAAGGTTCTCCACGGCACCGATGGGATCAGGTAAGGTCGCCACTTGCAGCAGCCCTTCCTCCAAAGCATCAAGGCGCGCCGGATTGAGCGCCAATCGATCGATCAGTGCATCGTCCAAATGACGCTGCCGGGCGGCATCCAGATCCGCCTGATTTGCCGCTAGGATGCTGTCGCGGCTGCCCGCAATCTCGTCTCGGATAGATTGCAATGCTTCGTTGCGCTGCGAGACCGAAGCACTCGCAACGCTGCGTGATGCTTCACGTGCTGACTGCGCCATCTGGGCAACAAGCTCATTGACCTGCATCACTGACGGGCCTCGACCAATGCCAATATTCAGCCGTCGGCGTCTTCAGGAGCTGCGCTGACCAACGCTTTGAGCTCTCCGGAGGCCTCCATGTCACAGACAATGTCACAGCCACCGATCAACTCACCCTCCACCCACAGCTGAGGAAACGTAGGCCAATTTGCATAGGCAGGGAGGTTGGCGCGAATCTCTGGACTGCTCAGCACGTCTACATAGGCAAAACGCTCACCGCAGGCCATTAGCGCCTGCACTGTCCGCGCAGAAAAGCCACATTGAGGTTGGTTGGGTGAACCTTTCATGTAGAGAATGATGCGATTACCTTCTATCTGCTCGCGAATCGTGTCCATGATATCCATAGGGTGCTCCGTAATATGGCAACGTGTAGCTGGCTTGGGTGAAGTTCGGTAGCCGCCATTGTAATACGTCGAGAGGGCTGGGCGGAGCCCGTTTGTTAATGACATTTGACTCGGGACGGTGCTTCGCTAATCTTGGCACCCTCACACCGAGGGATCGCCCTTTTCAATGCCTGATTTATACAGTGCCGTCATGCCGACCTATGGGCGACTGCCCGTGGCTTTCTCCCATGGGGAGGGCGCCCTCTTGTACGACACGGAGGGACACGCCTATTTGGATGGCGTCTCGGGCATCGCAGTAACCAATCTGGGCCACAATCACCCTGGCGTCACTGCCGCTGTCACCGAGCAAGTTGCGCGGCTGGTACACACGTCCAACCTGTTCCAGATTCACCTGCAGGAAAGCGTGGCCGAAATGCTCAGCGCAGTGACCGGCATGGAAAACATGTTTTTTTGTAATTCCGGCGCGGAAGCCAACGAGGCGGCTATCAAGCTGGCGAGGCGTTACGGCGTTCAACAAGGCATAGCCGCACCCAAGATCATTGTGCTCGAGGGCGCATTCCACGGCAGAACAATAGGCGCGCTGTCGGCCACAGGGAACGAAAAGATCCGTGAAGGCTTTGGCCCGCTGTTGGAGGGGTTTATTAGAGTCCCTGCCAACGATCTGGCGGCAATTGAGCAGCTCGGCGATGCCTTGGTCGACGTGGCCGCGGTCATGGTTGAGCCCATTCAGGGAGAGGGGGGCATCAGACCACTGGCGCCTGACTATCTCACGGGGCTTCGCAATCTTTGCTCCGCAAAGGGCTGGTTGCTGATCTTCGACGAAGTGCAAACGGGCAACGGTCGCTGCGGCAGCACCTACGTGTTTGAGCAGCTTGATGTCCTGCCAGATGTTCTGTTGACCGCCAAGGGGCTGGGGAACGGACTGCCCATTGGCGTATGTATGGCGCGAGGCGCGGCTGCTCAACAACTGGGTCCGGGTGACCACGGTTCAACTTATGGCGGCAATCCGCTGTGCTGCGCCGCCGCCAAAGCGGTGCTGACCGCCCTGAGGGACGACAACCTGCTTCCACAGGCGGAGATTGTGCGGCAGCACTTGATCGAGGGCCTCAAGCAGCGCATCGCCGATCCCAGTCTGATCGCCGACATTCGTGGACGCGGACTCATGATCGGCATTCAGCCCGCCACATCAACTGACACCGTCGTGAGGCGCGGTTTGGAACGGCGCTTGCTCCTGAATATTGCTGGCGGCGATACGATTCGAGTGCTACCTCCCCTCGTCATGAGCCATGAGCAGGCCGGAGAGTTGGGCACTGGGATCGCCGACGTCCTGAACGAAATTGCCGAAAGAGAACGACTGTAATGGCCCACACACGTCACTTCCTCACCCTGATGGATCTCTCTCCTCAGGAGATACGTCACCTGATTGATCGCGCAACGCAGTTGAAAGCACTGCGGCAATCGGGCACCGAGCCCCAGAGCCTCAAGGGTAAATCCTTGGCGATGATTTTCACCAAGGCCTCAACCCGAACCCGCGTCTCCTTCGAGGCTGGCATCTCACAATTGGGCGGCTCCGCACTCTTCCTCTCCGGGCAAGACACGCAATTGGGCCGCGGCGAACCGATCGAAGACGCCGCGCGGGTGATTTCGTCGATGGTAGACGCCGTGATGATTCGAACTTACGCCCACGGCGACGTGGAGCGCTTCGCAGCCCATTCCCGCGTCCCGGTGATCAACGGCCTCACCGACGATTTTCATCCGTGTCAAATTCTCGCCGACCTGCAGACTTATTTTGAGCTACGGGGAGACATTGCGGGCCACAGAGTTTGCTGGCTGGGAGACGGCAATAATGTCTGCCACTCGTGGATGAATGCCGCCCGGTTGCTGAATTTCGAATTGGTCGTCGCGTGCCCCGAGGGTTACGAGCCTGACAGCGCGCTACTCACAGCCTGCGAGCAATTTGTGAGCATCGAGCGGACCCCGCAGCAGGCCGTCGCCGGAGCAGATCTACTCGTTACTGATGTCTGGGCGTCTATGGGGCAGGAATCGGAGCAGGCCGCGCGCGCAGCATTGCTGGCACCGTATCAACTCAACCAACAACTGTTGGATCAAGCGGCGCCCGAGGCGCTGTACATGCACTGTCTGCCCGCACATCGCGGCGAGGAAATCACGGCAGAGCTGATGGACTCCCCCGACACGGTGATTTGGCGGGAGGCCGAAAACAGGCTCCATGCGCAAAAAGCGCTGATGGAATTTTTGCTCACCCAGTGAGGCGGCTGAAATAAACCCAGCGAACCACCCGCAAGGGACGTGGCCACACTTTTTTATTGAATCGATTGCCAGATCGCATTTTGGTGGCGAATTCGATCGTTCACAAGCATCTGCTCATTTTTACTCAGCGCTTCAATAAGTTAGGCCACAACAGCAAGGGCCGCCCCAAAGTTACACACAAATTACTCACAAAAAAAACCCAGCATCCTCTGCTTGCATTGTGGGTCAGACCCGCCTATCTTGGGGTTTCCGAGCGAGTGAACCCCTACATATAGGTGTTGAGCCAGAAAAATCCAAACAGCTCAACGCTCAGGTATTGCCCGGACTACAGCGCGACATTACTCGACAGCAAGGCGTTTCAGAGGCAGCCCAACTTATGCAAACAGGCAGTGATTCATTAGAGCAACAAGGCGTCGCATCCACGCCTGCAGCAGCGATAGAGAACCCCAACCCCACGCGCCTGACCGCGACGGCACCCGGGCAACTGCGTGTGATTAAACGTAATGGTACGGTTGTCCCCTTTGAAGACAGCAAAATCACCGTCGCTATTACCAAGGCGTTTTTGGCCGTGGAGGGTGGCACCGCAGCGGCGAGCAGCCGTATTCACCAAACGGTTGCAAACCTGACCGCACAGGTCGTCGCCACATTTAAACGCCGCATGCCCTCAGGCGGGACGCTGCATATCGAAGACATTCAGGATCAGGTTGAGCTGGAGCTGATGCGCGCCGGGGAACACAAAATTGCCCGCGACTATGTCATCTATCGAGAAGCAAGACGCCAAGAGCGGGATGCCCGTGTGGCCCTATCACCAGAGTCAGAGGCGGCCGCCAAAGGCATTCATATTGTGCAGCCAGATGGCAGCAGGCAACCGCTCGACATTGAGCGTATCGGCACAATTGTGGCAGAGGCCTGTGCAGGCCTACAGGATGTGAGTGAGGCAGCGATCATCGATGAGGCGTTACGCAACCTCTACGACGGCGTGTCGACGAAAGAGTGCAGCACCTCTCTCGTGATCACTGCGCGCACGATGATCGAACAAGAGCCAAACTACAGCTACGCAGCTGCGAGACTGCTGCTGGACGATCTCCGCGCCGAAGGGCTAAGTTTTCTCGGTGTTGCAGATAGTGCGACCCAGGCAGAGATGGTTACCTACTATCCGCAAGCGCTGAAAGCGTTCATTGCCCGCGGCATCGAACTCGAGTTGCTGGCGCCCAATCTGGCAGAGTTCGATCTCGATTTATTGGGAGACGCGTTGCAGGCTGAGCGAGACCTTCAATTCACCTACCTTGGCCTGCAAACATTGTACGACCGCTACTTCATCCACAGCGATGAGGTGCGGTTCGAACTACCGCAGATTTTCTTTATGCGCGTCGCCATGGGATTGGCTACCCGAGAAGACGACCCCAATGCCCGCGCCATCGAGTTCTATCGGCTCCTGTCGTCTTTTGATTACATGAGCTCGACGCCAACGCTGTTTAATTCGGGCACCCTACGACCACAGCTCAGCTCCTGTTACCTGACCACCGTGCCGGATGACCTTTTCGGTATTTATGGCGCTATTCAAGACAACGCCATGCTGTCCAAATTTGCCGGTGGCTTGGGTAATGACTGGACGCCGGTGAGGGCGCTGGGCGCTTACATCAAAGGGACTAACGGCAAGAGCCAGGGCATTGTTCCCTTTTTGAAAGTTGTGAACGACACAGCCGTGGCCGTCAATCAGGGGGGCAAGCGCAAAGGGGCCGTGTGTGCCTATCTTGAAACCTGGCACATGGATATTGAGGAATTTCTCGATCTGCGCAAGAACACCGGTGATGACCGGCGCCGCACCCACGATATGAACACCGCAAATTGGATACCCGATCTATTCATGAAGCGGGTTTTCGAGGACGGTGATTGGACGCTGTTCTCTCCCAACGACGTGCCGGATCTCCACGATCTGTACGGCACGGCATTTGAGGAGCGCTATGAGCAATACGAGCAGATGGCTCGAGACGGCGAACTTAAACTGCACAAAACGCTGAAAGCACAAAACCTGTGGCGCAAGATGCTGGGAATGATCTTCGAGACAGGGCACCCCTGGATGACCTTCAAGGACCCCTGCAACCTGCGCTCCCCGCAGCAGCATTGCGGCGTCGTGCACTCGTCGAATCTGTGCACCGAGATCACGCTCAACACCAATTCAGAAGAAATCGCGGTCTGCAATCTCGGCTCGGTCAACCTGCCGCAACATATTGAGAACGGCGAGCTGAATTTGGACAAGCTGCGCAGCACAGTGCGCACCGCAATCCGCATGCTGGACAACGTGATCGACATCAACTACTACTCGGTGCCCCAAGCGGAAACCTCCAACTTCCGCCATCGCCCGATAGGCCTGGGTTTGATGGGCTTCCAGGATGCGTTGTATCGCATCGACGCACCCTACGGATCTGATAACGCGGTCGCCTTCGCCGACCGATCCATGGAAGCAATCAGCTACTTTGCGATCGAAGCCTCAAGTGAGCTGGCCGGTGAGCGCGGCACTTACTCCTCCTACGACGGTTCGCTCTGGAGCAGGGGCATTTTCCCGCTGGACTCACTCGAGATTCTCATCGAGCAACGGGGTGAAAAGTATATCGATGTGAACCGGGATAAAACGCTGGACTGGGACGCCCTCAAGACAAAAGTTGCAGCGGCTGGGATGCGCAATTCAAACGTCATGGCGATTGCTCCCACAGCAACCATTGCCAACATCACCGGCGTTTCACAGTCAATTGAACCCACCTATCAAAACCTGTACGTAAAGTCGAACCTGTCGGGTGAATTTACCGTTGTTAATCCTTATTTGGTCAAGGACCTCAAGAGCCGCGACCTCTGGGACAAGGTCATGGTCAATGACCTGAAATACTTCGACGGTAGCGTGCAAAGCATTGACCGCATTCCGGCAGATCTCAAAGCCAAGTACGCCACGGCGTTTGAAATTGAACCACGGTGGTTGGTAGATAGCGCCAGCCGTCGCCAGAAATGGATTGATCAGGCCCAATCGCTCAATCTTTACATCAACAATGCGAGCGGGAAAAAGCTCGACGTAACCTATCGTATGGCCTGGTACAGCGGTCTTAAAACCACTTATTACCTGCGGTCACTGGCCGCAACTGGAACCGAAAAATCAACCGTGAGCACGGGTAATTTGAACGCGGTGTCCAGCACCACCGAAACACCACAACCGGCGCCGGTACCACAAGCCTGCTCGCTGGACGACCCAGATTGCGAAGCCTGTCAATAAGGGCGCGCTGTAAAAGGAGACGAAGCACAATGCTTACTTGGGAAGATTACAATCAGGACGACACAGCAACGTCAGCGCCAGAACCCGCGGTGGTCGCTGCCGCCGCCGCAGCGCAACGCGTCATCGAGGAGCCTGTTGAACCCGCAGCGGAGGCAGCCACAGTCGAACCCTCACCAGAAGCCATGCAGGCCGCCGAAACGGCCATCGCCAATATGGATACGTCTGCTGGCGTCGAGGAATTGGAAATGGGTGCATCACGCGTCTCGGTAGACGAGAAAGCGATGATTAACTGCCGTGCAGACCTCAACCAGCTGGTGCCCTTCAAGTATGACTGGGCCTGGCAGAAGTACCTTGATGGCTGCGCTAATCACTGGATGCCGCAGGAAATTAACATGACGGCTGACGTTGCGACCTGGCGCAGTAAAGATGGCCTGAGTGAGGATGAGCGCCGTATCGTCATGCGCTCTCTGGGCTATTTTTCTACTGCCGATTCGCTGGTAGCCAACAATCTCGTATTGGGTATTTATCGGTTGGTGACCAATCCTGAGTGTCGGCAGTACCTGCTCCGGCAAGCCTTCGAAGAGGCCATCCACACTCACGCCTACCAGTACTGCATTGAGTCGCTGGGCATGGACGAGGGCGCAGTTTTCAATATGTATCGCGAGGTGCCTTCGGTCGCTAAAAAAGCGGCCTGGTCCATAAGCCATACCCACATTCTGTCAGACCCCAATTTCAACACGGGCACGCTGGAAGCTGATCAACAGTTACTGCGCAACCTGATCGGCTTTTACGCTGTCACCGAAGGTATTTTCTTCTACTGCGGATTTACCCAGATTCTCTCCATGGGGCGACGCAATAAAATGACCGGGGTTGCTGAGCAGTTCCAGTACATTTTGCGTGATGAATCGATGCACCTGAACTTCGGTATCGATGTCATTAACCAGATCAAACTGGAAAATCCGAGGCTCTGGACGCCCGAGTTCAAAGAAGAGGTCACGCAAATGATTCTCGAAGGCACAGCAATCGAGATCGAATACGCACGCGACACAATGCCCCGTGGTGTGCTCGGCATGAACGCGGCCATGATGGAAGAATATCTGCACTTTATTGCCAACCGCAGGCTGACCCAGCTGGGCTTAGCCGAACAGTTCCCCGGCGCCCAGAACCCCTTCCCGTGGATGTCAGAGATCATGGATCTGAGAAAGGAGAAGAATTTCTTCGAGACGCGAGTGATCGAGTACCAAACTGGCGGCGCTCTCAACTGGGATTAATCAACCAAATCGATTGCAAGGGCGCTCCGGCGCCCTTTTTTATCGCTGCAACGCAGGTCTGTTGCCGTCCAGCTTGACAGGGTATTCGTCCTGACCCTGTTGAGTCGCTACACTCGCCCACTGGATAGAGGAGCAAGCTTATGTCACTTTGGGACCGTATTGATGCCGAGAGTAAACCCCCCCTGGAGGCGCTATGGGAGGCAATGCCAGGAGGATTCAACAGCATCTCCGATATCGTCGCGCGCCGCGCTGCTATGTCGGCATCCCGCGCAGCGATTCCCCAAGGTAGCTTTCCTCAGCTTCAAGTTGCGGAATACCAGTACCCGGGGCCAGAGAATGAGCTGACGCTCAGACTCTATCGCCCCGAGGCGGCGGCGGTCGACTCTCCAGGACTGATTTACATCCATGGCGGCGGCATGATCATGGGTGACCTAGAGAGCCAGGACGAAAACATGCGTCAGGCGGCGACTGAGCTCGGCATGCCGATTGCCTCCATCGACTATCGCAAGGCACCAGAGCACCCCTATCCTGCCGCCCCCGAAGACTGCTACGCAGGCGTCTGCTGGGTATTCGAGAACGCTGCCAGCCTGGGAATAGATGCCAGCAACATCGGTCTCATGGGGGCCTCTGCCGGCGGCGGATTGGCATTGGCCGTGGCGCTGATGCTCAGAGATCGTCGGGGACCGACACTCAAATACTTACTGCCAATTTATCCAATGATCGATGATCGTCATGAGACCACTTCCTCCAACGAAGTAGTCGATATCGGCATCTGGGATCGAGCAGGCTCTATCGAGGCCTGGGGTTGGTACTTGGGCGGTGCCGCCCCCGATGCCTACGCAGCACCTGCTCGGGCAGAGGACCTGTCGAATCTTCCACCCACCTATATCGATGTCGGCGACCTCGACCTGTTTCGCGATGAGGATATTGAGATCGCGCAACGACTGTCAGCGGCAGGGGTCCCTG
>JAYNYK010000001.1:80252-89455 GCA_038102985.1 Halieaceae bacterium | reverse complement strand
GGCGCAATCCGCTGCCCTCGGAGATCGAGGAGTCGGTGATGGCGGCCATGGCGGCGCAACAGGCCGGATAAATCCAATCCGCGCGGGCTCGGTTGGGTCTGCGCGTTGGTAAAAACAAGCAGTTTGTGGGGAGCGATTGGGTTTCACCGCGACCCCGAAAGAAACCAATGAGGAAAATCAATGGCTGGTAAGCGGAAAGATGTGTACCTGGTTTGTGGTGGCAAGTACCACGATTTTGATTTCGCGCGATTGGAGCTGTTAAAGCTGCTGGCGGAGCACGATGTGGTCAGGGTCAAAGTGGCCAATGACTATAGCGATGTCGAGGCCATGTGCCAGGCCGATCTCCTGGTGACTTATACCTGCGATGAAGTGCCGGATATGGCCGGACAAGCGCGGCTGAAGTCCTATATTGAGAACGGCGGTAAATGGTTTGCGCTGCATGCCACTAACTCTGTGTTGGAGTGGCTCAGTCACGATCCTCCCCTTTTGCGCGCGCCCCGAGAAAATAAGGACTTTATGGAGGTGCTGGGAAGCCAGTTTTTGGCGCATCCACCCATCGAGCCTTATCGGGTCGAGGTTACCAAGCCAGACCACCCGTTGGTCGAGGGCATCGAGCCCTTTGACACCACTGACGAACTGTATCTTTCGGAATATCACGGTGAGAACGAAATGCTCCTGCACACCAAATGGTCAGGCAAGGTCGACGCGTTTCAGGATGGCGACTGGGAAAGCGGTGACGACGATCATGCGGTCTTCTATCTCAGGCCTTACGGGCACGGCACGGTGCTGTACCTGACCCTCGGTCACTGCCGCTCTACCTATGATATGCAGCCACTGGTTGAGGAGTACCCGGTATTGGAGCGCGGCAGCTGGGAGGTTCCGGCCTACTACGAATTGCTCCGACGGGGTATCGCCTGGGGTATTCAATAGACCGAGTGCGCTTACGGCTTGGCCAAGCATAGCCCCCACCCATTAATCGCCGCTTAATCAGGATCAATTGAGCGCCATGGATACCCGCTGGATCGACGAACTCGCCACAGCCGTCCCCAAGACGCGAGTCATTCGCGAAGCGCACCTTATCAAGCGTTTTACCACGGGCATTCGTTTTGGCAGCGGGTCGGCACTCGCTGTTTTTGAGCCCACTTCACTGCTGGATTTCTGGCAAGTACTCAAAGCCTGCGTCGCGGCGGACTGCATCGTGATTTGTCAGGCCGCCAATACCGGTGTGACCGGCGGCTCGACCCCGGATGGTGAGGATTACGACCGGGAGATTGTGATCATCAGCACCCTCAAGCTGGATACCTGCATTCCACTGTGCGATGCGCAGCAAGCACTGGTTTTTGCGGGAGGGACGTTATACCGGCTTGAGGAAATGCTTACTCCCTTCGGCAAGAACCCTCATTCGGTGATTGGCTCGTCCTGTATTGGCGCCTCGGTCGTAGGCGGTATCTGCAATAACTCTGGAGGGAGTTTGGTCAAGCGCGGGCCGGCCTACACCGAATTTTCCCTGTTTGCCCGGCTCACCGATCAAGGCGAGCTCGAGTTGGTTAACCATCTAGGTATTGATCTGGGTGATACGCCAGAAGACATCCTGAGTAATCTCGACGCGGGGCGCTTCGACCCGCAGTCAGTCACCTTGGGTAGCGGGCTTGCTTCTGACCCTGAGTACATCCAGCGGGTCCGGGAGGTCGAGGCTACCACGCCCGCCCGATTCAATTCAGACCAGCGGCGACTCCATGAAGCCAGTGGCAGTGCCGGGAAGTTGGCGGTGTTTGCCGTGCGGGTCGACACGTTTGACAAGCCTAAAGCCGAGCAGGTCTTTTATGTCGGGACTAACGACCCCGAGCAGCTCAATGAAATTCGCCGACGGCTGCTTGTCGAGTGCAGCGAATTGCCCGAGATGGGCGAGTACATGCATCAAAGTTGGTTCGACGGCGCTGACCAGTACTGCAAAGACACTTTCTTAATGATCAAGTATCTGGGCACGAGTTTTTTGCCCAGGCTTTACCGCATCAAAGCCGCCTTGGATCGCTGGCTCGACAAAATCCCGGGCCTCCCCAACCGCCCTGCGGACCATCTATTGCAGCGATTGGCGCGATGGTGGCCTGATCATTTGCCCAAGCGGATGCGCGAGTACCGAGAGATTTACGAGCACCATCTGATCCTGGTGGGCGCGGACAATGCCATTGCCGAGATCAGGCAGGTTTTGCATGAGGTAACCCGAACGAGCGATACGGGTGCTTTCTTCGAGTGTTCACCAGCAGAGGGCGACGCGGCGCTATTGCATCGATTGGTTGCGGGCGGTTCCCCGGCGCGTTACAACCTGATTCATGCCAAAGAGACGAATGGCATGGTCACCTTCGATGTGGCGCTGCCGCGCAATTACCCCCAGTGGCACACATTCCTACCCGAAGACCTGCTGGATCAATGTGCGGCGCCTTATCGGGGCGGCCATTTCATGTGTCACGTGTTCCACTGGGATTTTGTCGTTAAGGCTGGTGTCGATCCCGAGGCGGTCAAAGCGCGAATGATGACCCTCTTGGATGAGATCGGCGCCAAATACCCGGCGGAGCACAACGTTGGTCACTTATATTGTGCCGAGCCCGACCACGCGGCATTCTACCGGTCACTGGACCCCAATAATGTGTTTAACGCGGGCGTCGGGAAAATGTCCAAGAACAAGCGTTATCACTAGTCGATTTGTGACCAAGCCGAGGGTGTCGATGATGAGACTTGCTATGCGATCAGTACCTGCGATCAGAGCGATGTTCGTCTCGGTGTGGCTGTTGACCGGTGTTGCTAATGTTGTGATCGCCCCGGTCGTCAGCGCGATGGAACCTGTCACTACCTCGCCGTGGAGAGAGGTAGTGATCAGTGTCACTGATCCCGACGTCACGGCTCGCTTCTTCACAGAAATTGGGGGCTATGAGGAACTGAGCAGAGGGCAATTATCTGCCTCTGCGATCGCCGCCTGGGGGCTCGACGCCGGGGCGAATGGCGAATACGTGTTGCTCCGCGCCGCCATGGGGGGCGATTTTGGTCATATCCGGTTGGTGAGTTTTAACAATGCAGGGCGGCGGGAACCCATGCGGCCCGGCGCGCGCGCCTGGGACACGGGCTGCTATTTCAGCCTGATGATTCGGGTAAAGGACATGCAGTCCATCTACGATGACGCGATTCGACTGGGCTGGTGGACCGAAACGCCGATCACCCCGTTGCAGTTCGGCGAATCGGATCTTCGCGTGGTCATTTATCGTGGGCCTGATGGCGTTCAGGTGCAAACCTACGAGCGCCTCAGCCCACCGCTACCTGCCGCAATCCCCGACTTTGACCGCATGGCGGCACCCTTCAATATCATGCAGATGGTGGCGGATCGGGATGTTGCCTATGACTTTGTTACGCAAATTCTGGGTTTTGCGACCTTCTTTAACGGGGCGCCCTACACCGATAAGGTTCCCACACCGTCTCCCATTGGTATACCGCTCAACCTCACTACCTCCGTTCCCTATCGGGCAGGCATCGTATATCCCGTGCCGGGTGAATTCGGGAGGATGGAAATGATCGAAATTATGGGTCTGGACGGATTTGACTACTCCCATCAATGTGATGCCCCCAATCTTGGTCTTTTGGCCATCCGATACCCCGTGCAAGACGTGTCTGCGGCAAGAGGGCTGATCCTGGCGCGGGGCGGCGCACTATGGCGCGATGTTGAAACCGTTGAGCTCGGTGGGCTGGGTGAGGTGCAGCTTTTTTCCCTAAAAACCCCTGATGGCGCCATCGTCCAGTTCTTTGCGGAGTAATCAGGGCGGATACCTGCCTGCTCACCGGCTCATTGCTCAATGGTTCATGCCATAAGAGTCGCTCTTGGCGATCATGGTTATTGGCGTGGAGATGAGAAAGGTATTGAGCCCGACGAGGCTTTTCCTTAACATCCGCCGCCCGTGCCGGTGTAGCTCAGTTGGTAGAGCAGCGCATTCGTAATGCGAAGGTCGTAGGTTCGACTCCTATCTCCGGCACCACGCTTTCAATAGCGTCGGCAGTAACCGTAAGCCCGGCGCGCTCAACCGATTCCATAAGAAAAAGGACCCCGCAATGACTCATCACGTTAAATGGTTAGCCGTGCTGCTGGCGATAATGCTTTGGGCTCCCCTGACTCTGGGTCAGGAGGCTGAAAAAGAGGAGAAGGAAGAGGCTAAAGAAGAAAAGACCATTGCCGAATTGATCGATGGCCATGCAGAGTTCGCCGGGCTATTTACCTTTTACCGTGACCCTGGAACCGGCAAAACCGCGTTGTTGCTCTCCCAGGATCAGCTACAAAAAGAATATATTTATTTTGTCCATGTTGCCGATGGCGTAGTGGACGCAGGTAGTTTCCGCGGCGCCTACGGCCCTCGCTTCGTTTTCACGTTGGAACGTCGATTCGATAAGGTCGCGATCGTCCGAGAAAATACGGCGTTTTACTTCGACCCCGATAATGCGATTTCCCGCGCGTCGGAGGCGAATATCACCAGAGCGGTGCTCGCGGTGCAGCCGATTCTCGCCGAGGATGAAGAAACGGGTGAGCTGTTGATTGAGACAGATAGCCTGTTTTTATCGGAGGCTTTTACCCGACTGACGCCCGCACACGACCCCGACGCTGACCCTAAAGGGCGGTTCAAGGTGGGCGAGTTTAATGCTGAGAAGAGTCAGATACTGGCGCTAAGAAGTTATCCGCTGAATACCGATGTTGAGGTGGAGTACGTTTTTTATAACCCCAAGCCCCTCGTGGGGGGATCAGACGCGGTAACGGATCCCCGCAATATCTCGATCAGAGCGCTACACAGTCTGATCGAGATGCCAGATAACGATTATCAACCTCGTCCAGCTGACCCCAGGTTAGGCTCTTTCAATCAGCAAATCACTGATCTGACCTCTAACGAGGCAGCACCTTATCGCGACGTCATCAATCGATGGCACTTGGTGAAACAAGATCCCAATGCAGCGATTTCCGACCCGGTGACTCCCATTACCTGGTGGATTGAAAACACAACCCCCGTTGAGTGGCGCCCGCTCATTCAGTCAGCGGCGCTGGAATGGAATAAAGCCTTTATAAAGGCAGGTTTCAGCAACGCCGTTGCGGTAAAAATCCAGCCCGATGATGCCGACTGGGATGCCGGAGATCTCCGTTACAACGTACTGCGCTGGACCTCATCACCTAACCCTCCCTTTGGCGGTTATGGTCCCAGTTTCGCCAACCCCCGTACGGGTCAGCTGCTGGGTGCCGATATCATGCTTGAGTTCTCGTTTCTCAATCGCTCATCGCTGGCGCGCGAGCTAATTCAGGGTAAGGCACCCGTCAGCAACCCTTTGCTCTGGCCCTCGCAACATCTTTGCTCGGTCGAGAATGTTTTAGGTATGGGTAGTGTATTCGCAGACTTGAGTGCCGCTGTGATGGGGCAGGGCGCTGCGATTCAAGAGCAGCTAGTTCGGGACCGAATGTACTACCTGATTCTGCACGAGATCGGTCACACCTTGGGCATGAATCACAATATGAAGGCAACTCAGATACTGGGTCGGGATCAGATTCAGGATCCACGGGTAATGGAAACAGGCATTCTGGCGGGATCAGTCATGGACTATCCGGCGGTCAATTATGCGCCGAGTGTGGACCAACAGACGCTTTTTTACACCATTGCACCCGGCCCTTATGACGACTGGTACATCGAGTATGCGTACTCGCCGGCGCTGCAGGATCCTCAGGCAGAGCGCGAGAGATTGCTTGCGATAGCGGCAAGGTCGTCGGAGCCTGATTTGGCTTTTGGTAATGATGCAGATGACATGCGCAGCCCGGGAACGGGCATGGATCCCCAGGTCAATATTTACGATCTGAGTTCAGATTCGATCGGACATGCGACATCGCAGATGGCTTTGATGCAGACCACACTGAATAAAATGGCGGATTGGGCACCTGAAGCAGGGAAGTCCTATCAACAAACTGTCGATGGTGCCGCACTGATTATGCGTCTCTGGGGAATCAGTGCCGGCGTAATTTCCCGTTGGATAGGAGGTGTCCACGTCGATCGCGCCGTAGTCGGTCAAACAGTGGGCAGTGAGCCGTTACGACCGGTAGAGCGCACTGAACAAAAAAGAGCCATGGATGCGCTTGCTACTCATCTGTTTGCGCCTGACGCTTTCGACGTGAATGGCGCGCTCTGGCGCACGGTCGCGCCTGAGCGACGTGGCTTCGAGCATGGCAGAGGCACCGAGGACCCCAAGATCCACGAGTCCGTGCTTCGTAGTCAGCAGCGTGTGCTGGATCACTTACTCCATCCCACGGTCTTGCGACGCATCGTGGACACCACGCTGTATGGTAACGCTTATCCCTTGGACGAAATGATGGGCGACCTTACCACTGCCATTTTTTCGGCCGATATGGCGGTCTCAGTGAATGGTTTCAGGCGCAATTTGCAGATGGAGTATGTGCAGAGACTGATCATCGTGGCCGGGATGTCGGGAAAATCGGATTACGACACCTCAGCCAGAGGGGTAGCACTGTTAGAGCTGATCAAGCTGAGAGAGACGCTTGAGTCGAATGTGGCTGAGGATGCAATGACCACCGCGCACCGCCGGCTACTAATGATGACGATCGACCAGGCGCTGGATCAGGGGTCTCGCGGGCGAGGTTGATAAGTCCTATTGCTTCTGGCTTTTAGCTTTTCTGAGCGCCTGATGGCGCTCGCTTGTGGTCAAGAAGCGCAGTCAGCAGGCCGGTCTGGGTGGCGGATCAGTGTGAGCACTATTTCTCCTACACCAAAACCCCATTTACGCATTTTGGATTCGTTAACGACGACATTGTCACTGATCCGGTACATACGATCATCAATGTGAACATCGATGGTGCTGTCCTCGAGCGTAATACGCAGTGTGTAGTCGAGGAACATGGCGTTGCCCTCCCACCGCGCAGAGCCCTTACCGATGACGTCACCCGCCGTGCCGATATACGTTTGATCGCCCGACGGAGTGAGTGTCCAAATGCGCGTCTGCCGTTCACCATCATCGAAAACAAAGGACTCGTCCAAGGTGCCGATGCCCTCGGACCAGCAGGCGGTAATGTCAGCATTGAAATGGCGGATGGCGGTACCCGAGAAGTCTTTCACAACCCCGTGGGCAGTAAGAGCACCGTTGAAGAATTCCTCGGGCGAGAAAGCAGGTGAGCGATCACTATAATCTTCGATTGAAGCGGTCCCACAACCGCCCAGAAGCAACGTCACCAGACAAACCCGCAGACCTGCTCTGGTAGAAGTCGTGACCTCGGTCTTCGTTGGTATGAGTTGATGCATAGTATTCTCGGATACGTCCTTACGCCTTCATTGGTTTTGATACGACCTATCAAGGAGAGAGGATCGAAAACCCCCAATGTCTCTGCAATCGTGGTAAAAACTGTAGGTTCTAACCCCGCGGAGGTAGTCAGAGTTATCGCCACGGTTTTACTTCGTATTCTGAAGCCCTGAAGCCCTGAAGCCCTGAAGCCCTGAAGCCGTCGGCGAGAGGCATTTGATGCCTCGCCCTATAGTTGAGGTCTGCGATGAGAAATTTGTTTTTTGACGGTATCCGTTGGATGGGCGGGCTTGTCGGTTTGCTCGCTGTTGACTTGTTTGCGGAACTCTATGTGTTCGAGTGGCTGCAATGGAACGGCACTGATAAGAACGATTGGTTTTTTATGCTGTGGTGGATTCTGGTGCTGGTATGGACCCTGTCATGCGGACGCAGACTTTGGCGGGGGAGAGTAGACGACACCGCTGGTAATCACCCAGATACCGCCGAGGCATCAAGCAGTCTTGACTGATCGTCGGGGTTGGCACTCGGCGCGGCCCACTCGCGAGCAGCGCCGAGTCACCCCATTCAGTGGCCGGCAAACACCAGCATTTGCACGGGCATTAACAACGCCTGCATTCGCAGGATAATGGCGTGGATCACGCCTACCGTATCGACCATGTGCAGGAATAGCGTTTGCCCTAACCCCAGGTCACCTTGCTCCAGTAGGTCGTGGTTGTTGGTATACGCGTTGGCAATACATTTGCTCCCCGGCATCACATCCACCAGGCCGTCCTCATAAAGCGGTTCCATGACTACAGTGAGCGTCCCGGGGCGAGCCCGCTGTTGGGCGTCTAGCAGCACGTCGGCAGGCTTTAACTGTCCGGCTGCTACCACCGGTTGTACGCGTGTAACCACCATGGGAATCACGGAGAAAGGTTTTGACATGCAAACTACCTCAGTGATGGTTCCCGGTTTGATGACCTGAGCCGATAGCTGATTGAACCCTGCGGCGATCTGAAAACGACCCGATTCTGGACCACTCGATGGAATCAGCACACCGGCAGGTCGGAGAATAGGATTCACATAGTCGCCCCGCTGCAGGAAGAACTGCGCAACCTGACCGTCGACGCCTGCGTAAACCACTGTTTTATCCAGCGCTACTTGCGCCTGCTCCAATTGCCGTTGGGCGCTTTGCCGCTGTGCTGGAAGCACATCGGATATTTGTGTTTGTGCCGCGGTGATGTTTGCACGCGCCGCTTGAACGCCGCCACGGCGCTGGGCGACGGTATTTTCCAGACGTTCCAGCTCAATCTTGCTGATCAGTTGCTGGCCACGAGAGGCCAACTCCGATTTTTTGGCCAGTTCGTTTTCGGCTTGTGCCAGTGCGCTTTCTGCCTGCACTAACGTGGCTTGGGCGGCTTCCAATTGCACTTCCGCCTGTGCAAAAGCCGAGGCGATTTGATCAAGTTGACTCTCAGCAAGGTTCACGTTGGCGACTTGCGCGCTATCCAAAAGGCTGAAGAGTGGGTCGCCCGCTTCCACCGAGGCCCCATTTTTTACGAACACTTCTTCAACGCGACCACCACCCTCAGGGAGCAGGGGAATGGTTCTGAAGTAAGGGCCCGCATTCGTGGTTGACGGGTGGAAGTAAAAAACAATAGTGATCAGAGCTACGGTGAGTATCAGGCAGGCCGTAATGCCCCATCGCAACTCGTACCACATGGTGAAGAAGGTGATCTGGTCTCCCCAGCGTTTGCCCTCGCGATGACGACGGTAGAGATAATCGGGGAGTACCGTGACCAGAGAGCAGAGAATCAGTTCCAACATGATTAATGACCCTCCCCGTGGCTATCTGACTGGGGCGAGGAGGCCTCCTGTGCTGTCAGTTTTTTCAAAGAGTCTGAAAT
>JAYNYK010000001.1:43932-80152 GCA_038102985.1 Halieaceae bacterium | reverse complement strand
ACCGCGCACAAATGGCGGTGGAAATGACAGTATTTGTGGGGATCCCAGCGGTAGAGCAAACTGAGATGTCCTGTGTCGTCAATGTCGAGAATGGCCCCCCAGTAGCTCACCGGGTAGGGATAATCGTCGTCCTCTCGATAATGGGTCCAGACTAAGTCATCGTGTTCCAGAAGATTGAGTTTCATAAATCGATCCGTTTTAACGCCTTGATGACTGATGATGAGGATTTTCAGGGGACAGTCAACTAAACGTGCGCGCCTGTCATGAATTGCTGGTCTCCCCTGAATTTCCATCCTGCGCTCGATGAGTTCAGGGTTTGAGCAGTCGCCACCTTGCAGGCGGATGCCGTTGGAAACCCTATTTTAAGGGTCGGAAAACCAAAAAGATGGCGACGCCCTCTTATCCCTGTATTGACACCCCATCGCTTTAATTTATTGTGAGCTGTCTCTGGTCACTGTGAAGTTCACAGTCGTCAGAAAAAGAAAATCAATAGCAAACAGGGGGAACTCATGAAGTCTGTGTCACAGGGATTAATCGCGTTTTTGATGGTTGCAGGTCTGGCGGCGTGTAATCAGCAGTCCGCACCCAACGCCAACGTAGAACTCGCTAAGGCGTGGGTGACTGCGGGGTCTTCCAGCCGGACGGCGGCAATGGAAATGATCGAGCAAAACATGGCCGAGGACGGCTTAATGTATCGCGACCGATACGTAGGGTTTGGTTTTCAGTGGGACAACCAAGAGGGACTCGAGCAGGGCCGAATGGTGGTGACTAACGTGATTGCCGACAGCCCAGTTGCAGACATTCTTCAACCCGGCGACGAGTTTTTATCAGTGGGAGGGGTCGAAGTAAACGTAGACAATATGGGTCGGCTCCCTTTCCGCGGCAAGCCCGGTGAGGCGGTCTCGGCAGTGATATCCCGCGACGGTCAGGAAATCGCCATTGACGTGAGCAGAGGAATCGTCAACGCCCCGACAACGAAAGCCGAAATGCTGGAGTGGATGAGTGGTGCTGACGATGAAGACTGGGGTCCGGAGAAGTGGACGCTTCACGAGGCAGTGGGCGAGGGCAATGTGGTCTATGTATGGACACAAGCCTGGAATACTGACGATACCTCGGGTCTGCCATTTGAGGCACATCGGGTAACGAGAATGGTATTCAATGATCAGGGTAAGGTCACTGCGATCGCCAGTTTGTCAGAGGACCGATTTGTACTGGAGCAAATGGGATACACCATTAGTCGCTAAGCGCGATTGGTAGAAGAGGCCGCCTTTGCGGCCTTTTTTTATCGAAGCGTTGGCTGACGTCGCTCAGATAGCTGTGGCGCGAGGTGGGCCCGCCCGCTAAAGCGCAGCAGTGTCGTCCGACCGAGAGATAAACGGGCCATCCACACAGATACGGCGGCCGTCGGGCGCGGCACAAGCACCGCAGATGCCCACGCCACATTTGGTGAGGTAGTCGATCGCGCTGAAAATTTGATTGGCACCCACGTACTGTCTTTGCACTGCTTCGCTGGCATGAATCATGGCCTCGGGGCCGCAGTTGTAAAAAACCATGCGCGAGAGGGTGCTCTCGGTCTGTGCCGACAGAAAAGATTCCAGCGCGTCGCTGACCCTGCCTTCGAAGCCCGCACTGCCGTCATCGGTCGCAATGGTGACGCGTCCGACTTGATCACAGGCCTCGCGAAAATAAAGTCGATTGGCCGTTCTGGCGCCAACGAAAATATCGACGGGTCGCGCGTCCGAACCAAAATCTTCGGCGATTTGATACACCGCAGCCAGGCCGGTGCCTCCCGCAACACAGACGATGTGGGCATCGTCGGGTGGCGTTACTGCCACACCGTGGGGACCGCGAAGATAGACGTCGCCACCGACCTGCAAGTTGCAGCAGCCTTGAGTAAATTCACCGACGTTAATTACCGCCAGCCGTACGGGGCTGTGCGTTAGACAGGAGAAGGGTTTTTCTCCCACTCCCGGGATCCAGACAAACACATACTCCCCCGCCTGAATATCCAGATCGCCATCGAGGGTGATGACGCTGATGTCCTCACAAACCGTCTCGTTTGCAGTCACGGTGTAGGGTTTGAAGCTCATGTCGAGGTCATAGCGAATCTGTTGACCAGCGATGTCGGTGCCTTCCGCTAAATCGCGAGCCAGCATAGAGAAATACTCGTGCACTTCATTGGTGTCCATGCCACTGAGGCCCGATCCAATGCCCAAAATATCGGCGCCGCATTCGAGGGCAGCCTGACAGTCTGCTGCGGAAGAGAGTCCGCCGCAGCCAATAATGGGGAGTTCGGTTTCCGCGCGGAGATTCTTGATGGCTTTTAGCGTGATGGGCAAAACCCCTTTGCCCGACATGCCGCCCACGCCGTTGCTCAGCACCGGATGGCCATGGCTCTCGGTATAGCCGGGCCCCGCGGTATTGATTGCGCAGAGCGCAGCAGCGCCGCCCTCAATAGCGGCACGCCCAATCACAGCAATATCGTCCACATTGGGTGTTAATTTGGCGACGACGGGTATATCGACCGCCTCGCACACCGCGGCCACCACCTCTCTGACCATCTCCGGATCTTGGCCCATAGCCATGCCGTAGCCCTTGGCATGGGGGCAGGACAAGTTGAGTTCGAGGCCATCGGCAACAGGCGCAAGGCGCCGGGCGACCGCTACAAATTCATCGACAGAACCGCCAAATATCGAGACCAGTAAAAACCGATCCTCTGGAATACGCAGCTCTCTCAGTCCGACTAGCGCTTGCTCAACGCCGGGGTTGGTGAGGCCCACCGCGTTGACGAAGCATCCGGGCGCGTACTGGCTGTAAACTGGCTCTCGGTAACCCGGCCGAGGTTCAAATCCGATGCTTTTGGTGGTGATGACCCCGACCTCGGGCATCGTATCGATCACCCTTTGAATAATCGACGGGGTCGTCGTCACAATGCCTGAAGGTATTGTGAACGGCCCTGATAACTGTTTGCCGAGAAACTCGGTAACCAAGATGGTGTCTCCGTGATGAATTAGGGATTATACGACGCCTCGTCAAAAGCCGTCTTGTAAAACTGGCCTCAGCGTTTTGGGAACCCCTGCTCAGGTGCCACAAAATGTTTGGGTGACGCGCTCTGCTTCACTGGGCGGGCGAGCCCACTCTTCATCACCGGCTTGCCACTCAAAAGGCGCGGCAACTCTATCCACCAATTTTTGAGCCCATTCGAGATTGCCCGACTCAACGGTATCGATCGCTCGCTGCACTAAATGGTTGCGGGGAATAATAGCGGGATTGACCCGGCACATTCTCGTGGTGATGAGCTGCTGATCGCCGCTATTTAATTTTCGGCGTTCATCCCATAGTGCGGCCCACTCATGCAATGACGGCGGCGCGGTGAACAGTTCCGGTAGGGGCGAGTGTTCCAGGTTGCCGTTTGCCCGCTCGGCTAACCACCTGAATGCGAGCGTAAAGTCGAGCTTTTCTGCCGCCAATGCGTTGTGAAACCCCTGCACCAGCGCAGCATCCGCCTCTCCAATGGTGTCCAGCCCCAACTTGGATGCCAGCCAAGTTTGGTGTTGGGCATGGAATGCTTCAGGGTATCGATCGACCACGGCTTGGGCGATTTGCCGCGCGGTATCTGCGGAGTCGTCGATCAAGGGCAATAAACATTCTGCCAATACCGCCAGATTCCAGTGCATGATGCCAGGCTGGTTATGCCAGGCGTATCGGCCCTGTCGGTCGATAGAGCTAAAGCTGGCCTGGGGGTCGAAATGATCCATAAAGGCACAGGGACCAAAGTCGATGGTCTCGCCGCACAGGAGCGCGTTGTCGGTATTCAGCACGCCGTGCACAAAGCCCAATACCTGCCAGTGGGCGACCAGCCTCGCAAAATGTTGGCAGACGCCCTTCAGCAGGGTAAGCGCAGGATTAGCTTCAGCGGCTGCGGTCTCGTCGTCCTGTGATTCCGCAAAGTGTCGCGCCACCGCATACTTCACCAAACTTTCAAGTCCTTCGCCGCCGCGTGTCATGGCAAAGAACTGGATGGTGCCGACGCGCAGATGACTGCTGGCGACGCGGGTCAGGATGGCCCCTTGTTCGACGCGATCGCGCATGACCGGCTCACCCGTGCCCACTGCAGCAAGGGCGCGGCTGGTGGGTACGCCCAGTGCCGACATAGCCTCTGAAACAACATACTCGCGAACCACCGGCCCCAGCGGGGCGCGTCCATCGCCGCCGCGGGAGTAGGGCGTTGGGCCTGCCCCCTTGAGTTGCACATCTACCCGTTGCCCGTTGGGGGTGATCCACTCTCCTAGCAGGGTGGCGCGTCCGTCACCCAGTTGGGGGTTGTACTGGCCAAACTGGTGGCCGGCATACACGGTGGCGATCGGTTGAGAGTCAGTCAGGACCTGGTTACCGGCCAGCCCCTCCAGTTGGTGCAGGTCCGTGAGGGGGTCGCCAACCCATCCCAGCTGGTCAGCGAGCCGTCGATTCCAAAAAATCAGCTTTGGGCTCGATACCGGATCCAGAGATTGCGGCGTGCTGAAAAGCCCACCAAGACGCGCATAGGAGTGATCAAATCCTGGTATCGATGACGCCCGTTCTCCGTTCTCCAATATCAGCCACCAAAGATTTTCTTGATAAAGCTACCCGCTTTTTCTTCTACTGCGTCCTGAATCTGCTGCTTCGCCTCGTTCTCGATAATTTGTTGCGCGATCATCGCCACATCCAGCTTGCAGTCTGCGCCGGATCCCGACGCCAGATTGCCACGACAATCCAGTGGCCAATCTACGCCAGAGTAGCGCTGGTCAATCACACACAGCGGGCTCACTTGCATGATGTCGTTGTTCACCTGCCCCTCAAGGCGGAAGCCAAAATCGAGGGATTGCAGATCCACGTCGCCCGAGCCTTTCATTTCAACGCCGGGGGTGGCGAAGCGAAGCTTTTCTATATCCCCAGCACCATCGTCGAAGTCAATTGCCAAGGAGAGATCGGTAATGGGCGTATTGCTGGGGAGGCCCGTAATCGGTGGGATTTTGTTTACGGCGGCCACGGCTGTGCAAACCAGCGCCTGAATGGATACTTTTTCTATGACCAGATCCCGACCGCCTGCGCTGACATCACCGTCCAATGCGGCCATCAAATCTTCACTGGTTGCGCCCTCGGTTGTGAGATCCCAGTCCACTTCAATGCGACCCGAGGCCGCGTCCTGATTGCCCAGACTGGCGAGGAGCAAGTCCATGTTGACACCCTTTAGCCCACCTTCAATTGCGGCTTCGACTGTCGGGCGCCTGGCATTGAGCGCAATGCGCGTATCCAGTTGACCCTCGTGGAGTACACCGCGGATGTACTCAATATCGGCAACACCATCCAGCACCCTGAGCAACACTTGGGCATCTGTGATGGATTGTCCCCCGGCAATCAGTTGATTGGCGTTAACCCGCAACTCCAGATCAAGATCACGAAGTGGCCCGACCGGCAGCGGCGCCGGCACAGAGGGTTGCTGTGCCTCAGATGAGTCTGGCGCCGAGGATGGAGGCGAGGCATCGGCGCTGTCACCGGCGGCAGCCGCGGGCGCAGAAGCCGGCTGGATTTGATCAACATCTAGCCGGGCTGTAGACACATTGAGTTTGATTTCAGGGCTCTCAAGTGCCGACCAGACCAGTTGTCCTGATACGTCACCCCCCGGAAGCGACGCTTCTAGCTTGAAATCAGCTTTGGCGGGCTTCATCAGAAACTCACCGGACAACGTGCTGAGCACCGGTTGCGTCAGCGCGCCCGTCACCTCGGTCCCCAAGTTTTCGAGCTGAATCTTGCTGAAGTCTGATGCGACGCGAATGCCGCCATCGAGAGTAATGCTCAAGGGGGGGGCGCTGCCATCTCCCAGCACAGCTAATGTGCCTGCTAACCCCATGGGCTCGTTGGCGGTGTTCACGTTTGACAGCGTCAGTGCATCGACTTTGATTTCATTGCTCAGCTTCCCGTCGCGGGTGCGCAGTATCAGCGTAATGTCCTCGATGCGTACGGCTTCGGCAATGATCGCGATGCCCGCGACCGTGGCGTCTTCAGCGAGCTGTCGCTGCCGCTCTTTCGCCTTGTTCTCTCTGATCAGTTCCCCCCGCTTTTCCCACTCGCGGTCACTCATGATCGGTTGCGGTTCGGGGGCAGGGGGGAGCGCCTGTGGTTCAGTAATGTCAGCCTTTACGCCGCTGATCACAATGGTCCCTACATCTACATTGCCACCCAGCAGAGGCAGCAAAGAGAGCCCCACGTCCAGCTCCTTGATCGATGCATTGATCTGTTGATCAAATTCTGATTTGGGCGGCAGATCCAGTGAGGTCTCTTCCAGTCGCAAACCGAATCTTGGAAAGAGACTGAGTTCAGTGTCTCCCTCGATCATCAATTCACCGCCGGTACTGGCGCGTACCTGCTCCTGTGCCATTTCGATAAGCGCCTGCTCATCAATAAACATTGGAAGCAGCAGCATTGCGAGCACCGCTACCGCAATCAAACCACCCAGAATCCAGAGAATTACTAGCATTGTCCTCGCCCCCGACAGGTCATCCCGAGCCCAGCATAACAAAGCTTTCAGGCGGGAGAAGCGTGTTTGTTTTCATAACCGCGCCGTTCCACGTGCCGGTCAAGAATGCGCTCGCGTTCTCGGCGCACGAGATCGCCTGACTTTAGGCGCCACAGGGTGTCCTTGGCGAATTGATAGGTCTCCTTCAGGTCTACGATTGGCTCTGGATAGTTCACAGGATGTAGCTGGCGTTCCATCGCTGAGCGAAGCCACGGCTGGTGGATAAAGGGCAGGGGCAACCCCGCCAGTTCTGGGACCCAGGTTTGAATAAAAATGCCGTCGGGGTCGTGATCCAGAGATTGTTTAACGGGGTTATAAATACGGATAGTGTTGATGCCCGTAACGCCCGCCTGCATTTGCATTTGGGGATAGTGAATACCGGGCTCGAAATCGAGGAATAGGGACCCCAGCCACGCCGCACCCAGGCGCCAGTCCTGCCACAGATGATGGGTGAGGAACGACACCAGCATGGCGCGAGACCGGAAATTAATATACCCCGTGTTGATCAGGCATCGCATGCTGGCGTCGATCAGCGGGTAGCCGGTGCGGCCATCGCACCATGCCGCGATCTTGTCTTCCTCCTGCCGGCGGGGAAAAGCGACATAACCGCGATTAAGGTCTTCGTGCTCCATGCGGCATTCCATTTCGAATTTCTGGATAAAGTGGCAATGCCAGTGAAGCCTTGATTCGAATGCCGATAAGGCTCGGGTCCACCCGCCGGCAGCCTGTCGCGCTTTGAGCGCATGAAACACCTGGCGAATACTCAAGTTGCCCCATGCCAAATAAGGCGATAATCGTGAGCAGTGATGGCGACTGGCCTCAGGTTTGGAAATATGCCGCTGATACCCCGCCGCTCGGGTTTCGAGAAAGCTGTCCAGCACCTCCTGAGCTTGAGGAGCCCCACCCGCCAGAAATTCATGCCTTTTCTCCTTCCAGGCTGTCAGCCGTAACGAGCGAGCGCCAGCCAAACCCGCCGGCAGCGTTAAGGCTTTTTCTGCCAACTGCGTTAAATCGATCATGGCTTCATCCGCGGCCATTGCCTGATGCCACGATCGATTCCAGCCTTTCCGATTTTGACGACCCCGCTGAATTCCATTGGTCTGGAATTCTTGCCAGTCGACACCATTACCCTGGCACCACTTTGCAACGCGCAAATCACGCTTAAAAGTAAACTCAAGCCCTGTCTCCTCGTAGCTAAACAAGTGCTCAATAGGGGTGGTGTGATGCAGCGCCTGCAGCAGTGACTCTGGCTCGCCCTCGAGAATATGGATTTCTGCGCCCAGGGGCCGCAATTGCTCGTTCATGGCCAGCAGAGACTGGGTGACGAAGTGCCAGTGACGACCGCGATAGTGCGGGTTTTTCAGGAGGTCGGGCTCGACGACATACATTAAAAATATGGATCCACTACGGGCGATAGCCTCGGCCAGCGGCTGGTGATCGGACAGCCGGAGATCACGCTTAAACCAAACGACATTCATGAGGCGTTTTTGATCCCTGCAAGAAGGGGATTCATGATTTCCGTGCCATGCCGAGCATCGATAAGGGAGACTCGGCCGCGAAAAATGGCACTGTAAATCAGTCGATAGGCATCCCGATCGAACCTGCCCGGTTTGACACTTTTTAGCGACGTGGTGGCGGCCTTTACGCTATCAAAACCCCCAAACCACGCCCACTGATCAACGAGGTGAAATTGCGCCTCAGGCTGGTGCTCGGCAGGGCGGATGGTCTGCTCTTTGAGCAGCACCGGGCCGGCGAAGGGCCATGCGGCTATGCGTTGACGATCCAACTGATCGACGAGGCGGTTATTGTGGCTCTCGGGGGATTCTTCCCCCACGCAAGCACCGTCACAGTGTCCCAGCTGATATTGAAAACAGGGGCCGGTGCCGCGTTCCAAGTCCATGACCCGCAGACACAGCGCATGATCCCTCGCCAGATCCTGCAATGACGTCATTAGCCGGTGTTTATTGGCATAAAGACCAAATGTGTCGGTGCTACGCTCGCCCGAGGGCGCAAAATCGACGGGATTGGGGTGCAGAAAGCCAGACGGTGACTCAGTCAGCATGATTGTCCACAGCTTGCGTAGCCGACGTTGCCGTCGATTAAAAAGCGGGACTTCTGCCTTGATGGCGGCGTTCTCGGTGAGCAGTGCGCCGATTTCCCCAGCGGTCAACTCACAATCAATCCGATGCACCTGAGACATCAAGCGCTGGTGACGACCCGGTTTTTTGCCCTCGTTGAAATGTTGCGCCACGCGACTGTGGATATCGACACTCTTGCCGATATAGAGCAGCGCACCGGAATTATCGTAAAACCGGTACACCCCACTACAACGCGGCAGGGCCTCAATCTCAATGCCAGAACGGGATAGCTTGAGTGGGTCGGCAAACATGGCGTTATCTTCGTGTTTCCGAGTTAAGGTAACAGGGGTTGTCCGTATTTTGTCAGCGTTAATGCGCTTGATAGAGACAATTCATTTATCACGACCGAACCGCGCCGCAACCCGCGTCGTAGAGTGCTGTACAGGGTAGCGGAATTGGGTGGGTCCCACGAATGAAGGTGAGTTTGAACGAGCTGGGTCACGAGTCGGTCACCAGAGTTGTGATCGAATCGGTGGATCTGAGTCTTTACATTGCTCATGTGACGGTGGGGGATGTGGAGCATGTCCTCACCGATCATCACGGTAAGGTACTAAAAACAAGAAACCTGCTCGAGATGCAGCGCACACTGCGCAAGCGGCTGGATTGCGATTTCTTTCTTCGACAGCGCAGCGCGTATGACGAGATGGTGGGCCATGACCACCCCGCTACCGATAATTGTATGGAACTTCCCCTCGGTTGTGACCCGCTGCCGGCCTGGCTGAACTAGCGCTCGGGAGCGGATTCCTCGGTTGCCAGATCGTCCTCCCCCAATTGATGCCCCCAATCACGCTTCGCCTTGAGGTAGCGAAGATTGTAGTCATCAACGCCGCACACGTGTTTTACCTGCTCAATGTCGGCGACGCCCAAGGTGGTAAGGTCTTCTACTTTTTTGGGGTTGTTGGTCAGCAAGCGTATCGATTTGCCCGCACAAAAATATCTCAGTAGCGCTGCCGCGTCGGAAAAGTCTCTGGAATCGTCGGGCAGGCCCAGCGAGCGATTAGCCTGATAAGTGTTTTCTCCCGCATCCTGGAGGAGATAAGTGGCTGCTTTGGCCCATAGACCAATGCCTCGCCCCTCGTGGCCTGCCATGTAGATCAGGTAGCCCCCCGCGGGGTCATCGGCAATCCGATCCAAAGCGGCTTCCAGCTGGGGGCCGCATTCACAGCGGCGCGAACCTAGCACATCGCCCGTGAGACAGCTGGAGTGAACCCGCACCAAGGGGTTCTTAGCCTCCTCGGGATTACCAATGATCAGTACGCTGTTTACCGCCATACTGGAGGCGAGGTGAGAAAACAGGTGTTGGCCCCCCTGTTGTCTCAGGGTACTGGCGAGGTGTTCGACCTCGGTGAGTTCGGTGCTGCGAACACAGGCATACCACCGGACCATGGGTTGGCTAACGCCCCGTGCGAGGGGCAGGGGAATCGGGCCCATCAGGTTAAGGTGCTGCCCGGGCCCTGGCGATTCCGCCATTTCTACGGGCGTCCCGGATCCGTCGATACGAAAGAGTTTGCCGTCACTGGCAAGGCGTTCTCTGATCTCTGGGTTGATGTAGGTGAACATAGTCCTTCCTGAAGGGTTGCCCAGCGGCATTACGCCCGTGTATCTGCCCTGTGGGTCTAGCGCGCTAGTATAAAGGGCTTTAGGCCGGATGTAGCGGTTGCTGCTGGGTGATGCAGTGTATGCCGCCGCCCATGGCAAACAGCGCTCTCGATTCGATCACGAGAATGTCTCGTCCGGGATAGACGTCTGACAATATTTCCCGCGCCTTGTCATCGTGAGCGTCGCTGAACCCCGGGCACAGTACGGCCCCGTTGCAGACATAATGGTTGATGTAGCTGTAATCGACCCAATCCCGGTTGTCGCGCAGCACCCGTGGCGCAGGAAGTGGGATGACTTCAAATCCCGCCGCTTCTATCGGTGCGCGGAGCTCGGGGTGTAGGGCGTGATCCGGATGAGCCTGATCCAGCTGTTGGTGCAAGAGTATGCGTCCGTCGGGGGTAAAACAGGCGACGATATCAACATGACCCTTGGTGCCATTGAGAAAGTTATCGCGCCATAAGCCCCTAGATAACCAGATGGCATGTTGTGTTCCCAGCAAGCCATGAACCTGCCGCGTGATTTCATCCCGGTCGGCGCCGGGATTGCGTTGTGGATCGAGTTGGACGGTGTCTGTCAGCATCACCCAGTCGGCGCCATTAACGTGAATACCACCACCCTCGTTCACTATGGGCGAGCGCTCCGCACGCAGGTTGAGTCGTCCCGCAATGTCACCCGCCACGGCGTCGTCCAAGGCCCAGTCAAACTCGGTATTGTGCCCCCAGCCGTTAAACTGCCAGTCGATAGCCACCAACGCGTCATTCTCTACGACAAAGGTGGGGCCAATGTCACGTAACCAGGCGTCGTTCAATTGCGTCGGAATGCACTCGATTGCCGCGGAAAGGTACTGGGTTGCAATATTCAGATCCTCTTCATGACACAGCATTCGCACGCTTTCATATTCGCTGATCTGATTGGCGACCCGGGCCCAGGCGCGCTGTGCTGCCTCTCTGTTCAGCCCTGATTCGCGGTAGCTGTCCCGCGGGAAGCCCATCCAGGTTGCTTCATGCGGCGCCCACTCGGGCGGCATGTAACGCGCTCGTGTCACGGCGTGATTCCGGGTATTCCACCGTCCTGTGCTTTTCCATTTGCCTGTCGGGGATTAACACGTGCTGCGGTGATTGCGCCGTAGGTATCGGGTCGCCGGGTAGCAAAAAATGGAAATAGTGTGAGCCAGTCTTCTCGCTGGCCCAGGTCAATTTCCGCTACGAGTGCGACGGTCTCATCCCTCGGTGCTTCTGCGATGACGCGACCGAAGGGATCAACCAGGCAGCTACCTCCATAAAATGTGAGTAACCCCTCATTGCCATAACGATTCGGCAGCGCGATGAACAGCCCATTGGCAATGGCATGTCCGGAGACCACTGCCCTCAGTAATGGTGACGTGTCGAAGTCGGGGTAGTCAGGCTCTGACCCTATGGCGGTTGGGTAACAGAGTAAGTCAGCACCCGCGAGGGCATAGCAACGTGGCACCTCGGGGAACCACTCATCCCAGCAGGTCGGGCTCCCTACCTTTAGGTCTTGCCCGTCTAAACTGAGGGTGTGTACAGGGTAGGGATCATCTGCCGGTCCCTCCGCAAAATAGCGATCTTCAAAGTATCCCTCCGTCACCGGGATGTGGAGCTTGCGGGTGAGGCCTGCGATCTGTCCTGAGGCATCCACGATTACCGAGGTGTTCAAACCGCGCCTGTCGGCTGCACCTGAGCGCTCAAAAAGCGAGATCTGCACGTGCACATCGCACTCGCGGGCGAGCTGCTGAGCAAACAGCATGCTCTCACCGCCGGCAAGCGTTTCTGCGGTGCTATCAGCATCGCCATTTGGTTGCCTATCTGCTGGATAGCGGCTCAAGGTCAGCTCTGGCAAGAAGACAACGCTGGCCCCCGCAGCGGCGCAGCTACTGACGCCATCATAGATCTGTGTCCGGTGGGTTTCGGCAGATTCGTACCAACGTGTTTGCACCAGCCCGACAGTCACCAGTGTGGGGTCGCGGCCAGCAATGGGGCACGGGCTGGGTAGGGGTTTGCATCGGACCACATTCATGGTCATCACTCGTTGTCTGTCGACCCCAGCCTAGGTGGCTTCGGCATCTGCCTCAAGTACCCCTTAGGAGTATGCGGTGCAGCAGATGAACCCCATAACGGCTGCTCGCTCTCTTGCAACGGGCAGCGGCTAGTGCCGCGGGGTTAGGGCGCCGTCGCTGAGCCCCGCTGCGGGAAACTCGCCAACACCCTGATTGCAGCGGCATCGAGCGCCGCCTGATCACGAATGGTATCTTCCTTGAGTTTGGATTGCGTCACGCTCCGCCATATTGACGCATTACGCTCCGGATCAATCATATCGATGATAAACGTTCCCTGAGTGTACTCGGTGACCCGAACGTCAGTCTGGCTCATGCAGTTGTAGCAGTTATACATGGCATAGCGGTTGTAGCGGCTGTAACCCGCAGACGCGCCATAGGACGGTGTGTTGTAGGTTTTGACATCGGTCTTATCGACCATGTTCAAGTGCCAGGTGAGTAATAAATCGGCTTCCGAGGTTTTGGCTACGAAGGTAAGTCCTTTCTGCTGGAGCGCGCTTTTCAACGCCTCATCAATCCGGTCCCGCTGGAAATCCGTTAGGTCATTGGGGCTGTTGCCCGTCACCTCGCCACTCAAAGCGTACAATCCGAAGGTTTTCGCCTGGGCAAAATCATAGTCGGGGGCTGAGTCCACGACCGGCTCCGGTGGTTTGGTGGCGCAGGCAGCCAGCACGATGAATGCCAAACTCATGAGTGAAAATCGAATTAATTGCATTGCCCTCTCCAAAACTAAAACGCAGCTGCTGTCACGGGCGTACAATTTAGCAGGGTTTGGCCCACCTGCCAGCCCACCCCGGTGAAGCAAGCGTCGAGCCGACGATTTTCGTGTGCGTTATGGGGCTTAGCCATCTGTGCTTTGTACAGTGCGTGTTCTGATCATCAAGCGGCGCGGCATTGGGACAGCGCCTCTTGAACGACGCGAACATGGTTTTTGACCAGTCTTGTTTGCCTTTCCATTCTGGCGTCCCGCCGACGTACCCAATCTCGATAACCATCGGGTTGCGCGTCTATTAGTGGGGCCTCCAGCGCCACTATCGGTGCCGAGAGCAGTTCTTTCCGCTGACGCAGCCGAACCAGCCAGGGTTGCACCTCGCCAATAAAGAATTGTTGCACCACGGTCTCTATTGCCCGAGAGCGCGTGGTATGGCTGCCAAAGGGGCAGAGCGGTTTTGCCCGAGTAGCGCGTTGCAACAGTTCATTCGCCCGCGCTAACTGGCGCTCAACCAGATCCATCGACATGAGCAGTGCACCACCATCCCCCGCGCGCAGCGCGCTCAGCAGGAGCTCAAAATCACGATTGCTGGCCACCCAGTTTCCTGCTACCCAGGTCTCGATCATCATCGTCAATCGACCGAGTGTTTCCACGATGCGGCTGTCGGTCGCCTGCGGATACTCGGCCAGATGGGTTGGCGCAGACCAGAAGGCTTCCCACTCAGGGCCCGCCAATACGGCCTCGTGGATGGTCAGGGGGAGCCAATCAAGGCGCTGTTTGCTCGCACGCTCTATGGTGTCAGCGAGAGCGGCTTCCTGTCGGTGCCTGAGGAAATCGGCGCAGGCGGGCGCCAATCGCAGGAACTCAAGGTCGAGCAATAAACGTTGGGATGGCGACGCTGAGCGTCCCAATTGGCTATTGCGGCGCCCGAGGTTGATCTGGAGTTCACAGCCTGAGAGCGCCAGAAAATCAATGAGGTCAATCTGTTGGGGGGGCGGAATGGTGCTTTTCACCGCCCTTGGAGGGGCGAGCCTAATTTGTGGTGGTAACGGGCCCAGGGCTACTTCTGCTGCGCCAGAGAGACGCTGCAGGTAGCGATCCAAAGTGCTGGGTCCGCTGGGTGGTTGTCCACAACTCCCCAGAAATACGCATCCGGCGAGCAGTAGCAAAAGTCGCGTGTTCACCCAGTTAGCGCATTTTTTGCCTCGTCGCGCCAACGGCTTAAGTGCTCAAGCGATTCGTCTGGGGTGACTCGTGCACCCCACGCCGCAAAGTCCAGCGCGGCGAGCAAATCGATATCGGCAAACGAGACGGTGTCACCGGCGAGAAAAACGCGATCAGCCAAAGTGTCGTTGAGCATGGCAAGCCCTGAAACGAGTCGGGTTTTCCCTCGCTCTGCCAGCTCGGGCAACTGCGGTAGATCGGTCGGCCCTGGCAACGCGCGGTTCACGTATTTTGGATGAGCGTTACGAAATGCGTCGGCGATAGCGCTGAAAATATCGGTAAACAGCCGGTGATTCCAATTAAGTACGCGCGCCTGCTCCTCGGGGGTTCGGCCGAGGAGGGGTCGCTCGGGGTAAAGCGCCTCCAGATAATGAGCGATGGCGATAACGGCAGATAAAACGGCGCCATCACTCAACACCAGCGCGGGAACGGTCGCTTCCGGCACGATGGCGCGGTAATCCGCCTCCAGTTGCTCCTCCGCGCCTAAGTTGATCTGCGTGGTTTCGAGCGTAATACCCTTGTAGTCCATGAACATCTTGAGGCGAGCGGGATTCGGTGCGGGGTCGAAAGTGTATAAGTGCATGGTGAGGGCTCCTAATCATCCAGTGCGTGAGTATAGCGGTGCAGGGGTGAGCGGCTAACCGGCCGCTGATTCAGTTTTCGATCTTTTTCGCAACCGCTATACTCCCGCCCTCAAATACAGGAGAGAGTCACATGCGTCTGTTCTTCATTACGCTATTACTGGCCCCGGTGGCGGTAATGGCCATGGATCTGAGCGAGCGGCAGCGGGCCGATATTGAGTCCCGTATCAAGCCGTTTTCAGAGGTCTGCGTGCAGGGCGAATCATGCTCGGGCGGCGGGGATATGGTCGCCAGTGCGGGCCGCTCTGGTGAGGACGTCTACAACGCTGCCTGTATGGCTTGCCATTCTGCCGGTATTGCCGGTGCCCCAAAGGTGGGGGATCAGGTGGCTTGGGCAGCGCGCATCGGCAAGGGTATGGACGCACTCTATGACAGCGGCATTAACGGTGTCGCGGGCTCGGGCATGATTGCCAAGGGCGGCTGCGCTGACTGCTCTGACGAAGAGATCCGTTTGGCGGTAGATTACATGGTGGACTCCAGCCGCTGAGGGATGCCGGCGTCCTCTAATGGCGCCTCCCTGAAGGATAGCGCGGTTTCCAGGTGACGGGTGCTCACCACCTCATCACCAGCCATGTCTGCCAGTGTGCGTGCCACCCGAAGCCGGCGGTGCGCGCTTCTGGCAGAGAGGCTGAGCTTTGTTACTACCGCAATGAACCAGCTCTCTGTTTCGCTGTTTAGCGAACAGACATCAATGAGTTGCTCCCCTACTAGGTCCCGGTTCAGGCACCCTTGCCGCTTCGTTTGACGTTGCTGCAGTTGTGCTACCCGGTTTCTGAGGCCGCTGGAGCAAGTCTTGGGATCACTGCGGCTGCTCAGGACCCACTCGGGCGATGGTCGTTGTAGCGTGACGTGCAGGTCGATACGGTCCAGCAGCGGTCCAGAGACACTGCGGCGATAGCGTCTGATTCTGTCAGGGGTGCACAGGCATTGGCGATCTGGATCTCCCGCCAACCCACACGGACACGGGTTCATTGCCGCAACGAGCTGGAATTGAGCAGGGTACTGATGCTGGTATCGCGCGCGATTGACCAAAATGTGGCCGGTCTCAAGCGGCTGGCGCAGCTGATTCAGAACAGCATGTGGGAATTCCGCTAGCTCATCTAGGAAAAGCACGCCGCCGTGAGCCAAAGCAATCTCGCCTGGTAAGGCATTTGCTGTTCCGCCCATGAGCGACGCGACACTGCTCGAGTGATGCGGTGCGCGAAAAGGCCGCGCATTGCAGGGTGTCAGACCGGCCGCATCTTGCACGAGCCTGAGCTCCTGTGCGGTCTTTTCATGCATGGAGGGTAGCAATCCCGGTAGCACTGAGGCGGCCAGCGTTTTTCCCACACCCGGTGGGCCAGTCATCAGCAGGTGGTGACCGCCGGTTGCAGCAACCTCCAAAGCTTTGCAAGCGAGGGGCTGCCCCCTGAGCGCGGATAGGTCAGGGTAGGCAACGGGTTCGGGATTAGAAACGGGAGGGCAGGGCACGTATTCCGGACTCTGGGCTTTGAGCTGCGCGCACAGCGAGAGTAAATCGGGTGCAGCGATGACCCGCCCTTTTGTCAGGGCGGCAATTTCAGCGGCGCCCTCGAGCGCGATGCCGCACTCGCGCTCCGCATGGGTTGCTGCCAGCGCTGCCGCGAGGCAGCCGCGAAAGGGGTGAAGCCCGCCGTCCAACCCCAACTCCCCAAAAAACTCCCGACCTACAACACTGCCCTCAGGCAACTGCTGAGACGCCACCAAAAGCCCCAGCGCGATGGGAAGATCGTAGCGGGGCCCCTCCTTCGGCTGTTCAGCGGGGGCCAGATTGACCGTGATATTGAAGTCGGGCCATTTCAAATGGCAAGAGAGAATGGCGCTGCGAACACGGCCACGGATCCCTCGAGTTGCCGACTCGGAAAAGCCAACTATCTGAAAACCGGGAAGGCCCGATCCCAGATGGACTTCGACAGTGGCCTCAGGTGCTACCAGTCCCGCTTGACTGCGAGTCCGAACAAAAGCGAGTTGCATCGATCATCCTTGATCTTCCAGTTGCCGCGGGAACTGCGCATGAGTTCATCCATCTGCCGCATCAGTGGGTGTGTCCAGCGCTTGGTTGAGCGCAACGATTTGTTGCTCAAGCGCTTCGAGGCGTTCACGGGTTCTCTGTAATACCGCTGTTTGCGCGTCGAATTCCTCGCGGCTGACCACGTCGAGCCGGCTCAGCGCCGATTGCAATAACGTTTTCGCATTGCGGTCTATTTGGCTGAAGAGCGGATCGTCGCCCTGAGTCAGTCGCTCAAAAAGAGAGCTTGGGCGGTGGGTGTGTGAATCATCTTGGCCCATATTCCCTGCCTGTCGTATCGGTTAACAACCCACCTGCCCCACCGCCGATGAGGGGTCTGGGAAGCGCGAAGTGTGTGCAAATAATGTAGCGCACTCTGAAGGGGTCTGACAGATCAATCGAAGCCAAAACTGGTGCGAAAGTCGCACCGCATTGGTGCGGTGCCGGCGATGTCATCATCGGATCAGGCCACAAAAAAGCTCAAATAAATACGATAAATTGCTGTATTTAATGATTAAAAAAACAATTGGCTCATCCTTGGCAAATGCTTGAGGGGGGCAGGCATCGCGTTGTGCACTTGCTGACCCGGATCGTTGTGTCGAGGCCTCAGGCCATCAAGTTAATCGCCGTCCCCAACGGGCGGTTTTTTCGGAGGTTGCCATGAAATTGGTTACTGCAGTCATAAAGCCTTTCAAGTTGGACGATGTGCGTGAAGCACTGTCTACGATCGGTGTTCAGGGAATTACGGTTAGCGAAGTGAAAGGCTTTGGTCGCCAGAAAGGGCATACCGAGCTTTATCGCGGCGCTGAATACGTCGTCGATTTTCTTCCCAAGGTAAAGATCGAAATCGCTATTGCCGACGGCATGGTAGATCAGACCATTGAGGCCATTAGCAAGGCCGCTCAAACCGGCAAAATTGGGGACGGCAAGATATTTGTCTCCAGCCTCGAACACGTCACCCGCATTCGAACCGGCGAGACCGGCGAAGAAGCGTTGTAAACCTGAGACTTGGAGATCACTCTCATGGAAAACGATATTTTTCAGTTGCAGTACGCACTGGACACTTTTTACTTCCTCGTTTGCGGCGCCCTGGTCATGTGGATGGCCGCCGGGTTCGCCATGCTCGAGGCTGGGTTGGTGCGAAGCAAGAACACGGTCGAGATACTGACCAAAAACGTAACGCTGTTTGCTGTCGCCTGCATCATGTACATGGTGGTGGGTTACAGCATCATGTACGCCGGAGACACCTTTTTGAGCACGATCACAGGGTCTGGCGTCGTCGAAGGTGCTGAAGATAACGCCACTTACGCCCCGTCGGCCGATTTCTTCTTCCAGGTAGTGTTCGTCGCCACGGCCATGTCCATTGTGTCGGGCGCGGTGGCAGAGCGCATGAAGCTGTTCGCCTTTCTGGCCTTTGCCGTCGTCATGACAGGATTCATCTACCCGATGGAGGGTAGCTGGACCTGGGGTGGCAATCCGGTGTTCGGGATGTACACGCTGGGCGACTTGGGCTTCCTCGATTTTGCGGGTAGCGGGATTGTGCACATGGCAGGCGCCGCGGCAGCGTTGGCTGGGGTCATTTTGGTGGGGGCTCGCAAGGGCAAGTACGGCCCCAATGGGGAAGTGAATGCCATACCAGGTGCCAACCTTCCCCTAGCGACGCTGGGAACATTTATCCTCTGGCTGGGGTGGTTTGGTTTCAACGGCGGCTCAGTGTTGGCGACTGCTACCGTGGACTCAGCCAATGCAGTGGCCGTGGTCTTTATGAACACTAACCTCGCTGCCGCCGGCGGCTGCATCGGCGCGTTAATCTTGGCGCGGGTGATGTTCGGCAAGGCCGACCTGACGATGGCACTTAATGGGTGCCTGGCAGGATTGGTGGCGATCACGGCGGGGCCTGATACGCCTTCCGCGCTGCAAGCCACGATCTTCGGCGCACTGGGCGGTCTACTGGTAGTGGTCTCAATTACGACTCTCGACAAGATGAAGATCGACGACCCGGTAGGCGCGATCTCGGTGCATGGCGTTGTGGGTCTGCTCGGCCTGTTGTTGGTGCCCGTCACGAATGGCGACGCCAGCTTCTCCGGACAAATCATCGGTGCGCTGACGATTTTTGGATGGGTGTTTGTAACTTCCCTGATCGCTTTCTTCGCTATCAAGATGGTGTTGGGTCTGCGAGTTTCCGAGGAAGAGGAATACGAAGGATCTGACCTCAGCGAGTGCGGTATGGAAGCCTACCCAGAGTTCGCCACGACACGCTAATTACCCTGTCCTCTCATGGCAGTCTTGGGCCCTTTCAGGGCCCTTTTTTTTGCTTTGGATCCGGCGATTTCGCGTTTTCTAGCAAGCGATAGCGCGCGTCTCCCTTTAGTCCACCGCTAAAGTTCAACTGAATTAGCATAGATGCACACCGCAGGTTAAACGGCGCGAACAGCGCTCCCGTCCACAAACTGGGCTTCAAGCATTGCGAAAAAGTGTCGGAAGATCATAATACGGGTTCTATTTTTCGGGACTCTGTTATGAAACTCGTCACAGCGATTATCAAACCCTTCAAGATGGACGATGTGCGCGCTGCGCTCTCTGACATTGGTGTTCAGGGAGTGACCGCGACGGAGGTAAAGGGCTTTGGGCGACAGCGAGGCCACACGGAACTATACCGCGGGGCTGAATACGTAGTGGACTTTCTGCCAAAGCTTAAATTGGAAATAGCTGCCCCAGAGGATCAGGTTGAGGCAATCGTTGAAGCGATTGTTTCCTCAGCCAGCACAGGGAAAATCGGAGATGGCAAGATATTCGTCGCGCCGCTTGAGCAGGTTGTGAGAATTCGAACGGGCGAGACAGGCGTAGAAGCCATCTAGCCACTCACCCAGTCATGCCCTTTGCCAAATCAGCGATAGCATCAGGTAATTCGCTCAGCCGCTGGATAACCGCGTTTGCGATATCGCTGGTGCCGCCCTCAGGGTTATACCAAATGGCTCGGGCGCCAGCGTTGATTGCCCCTGAGACGTCGTTGTGATGGCAATCACCAACGTGAATGACCTCCTGGGGTGTCACACCCGCTGTTTTAAAAGCCCGCTGAAATAGCGCTGGGTCGGGTTTGCTGACGCCAAATTGTTCTGCTCTCCACGCGAAATCAAAACAGGAACCAATCGACGTTTGGTTTACATCTGCGTTGCCGTTGGTCAGCGCGCCCACCAGAAAGCGCTGCCCCAACTCTCTTAGCATTGCGGGAGCCTCCTCATAGACTGCCACCGAGTGGCGCTTCGCATAAAAGGCGGCGAATGCTATTGCTGCCGCTTCTCCGGCCTCGGGCGGATCAATGCCTTTTGATTGCAGCAGGCGATCTATAAACGCCTCCCTGAACTGGCTGATTCGATGGGCAAGCAAGGGCTGATCGTGAAGCAGCTTGTCTCTGACAGCGCTCAGTTCACTGCCTGGAGTGAGGCGCAGATCGAGGCTGGGGTACCGTTCCCCAAGATACTGCCATTGCGCTGCCTCAGCGGCCTCAAGGGCGGGTCTGACATCCCACAGGGTGTCGTCAAGATCAAAACTGATGAGCCGAATGGGCAAAGTAACGTTAGCGGGCACGGCGAGCCTCTGTTGTGCGCGTTGCGATCGCGCTATTGGCAGGCAGGGAGCTGCCCAATGACCTCGGCAAGGTAGTCCAAAAACAATGTGCCGTCCTCGTGTCGGTACCGCTCAGCATCTGAGGCCCCCACGGTTAGCGCGCCGACGACTTCCTCCCCCTTGCGAATGCAAGATACGGCGACAGAGCCCGCTATGGCGCCACGCCCAAACAATGCGTCCATATCCTGTGGGGGCACTGTTCCTGAAAAGGCACCTGTCGTTTGGGTCAAGTGACGTACCACCGACTCGGCACCTTCTCCCTCTGGCGCAGTGCCGAACCAGACCAGAGTCCCCATTTCGGCGCCAAAGGTGCCACAGGCCTGCTCACTCCAAATCAGCGTGGCATGGCCCCTGTCTACGGCGTTTAAGAGTGCCAGAATTGTCTGGCGTGTTGCCTCGAGCAGCCGGTCGTTTTCACGGCCAATTTCTGACAGCTCGACCAGTTTTTGCCGCGAGGTAATGTTGCGCTCTCGCAAAATTGCAACTTGTCTTTCTACCAGCGACACCGCGCCCTCTCCGCCGTGGGGCAGGTTTAATGCTGCCAGTAAAGCCGGTCGATTCTGCAAGAAATCAGGGTTTTCCTGAAGAAACTTCTCCACATCGTCGGGATTGATTGCTGGGTTCATAACTTCGTCGCCATAGTGGTGTCCTGAAACATGGGTAATGCATTATGTGGCCCGTCGCTTGCACAGTCGAAGTGGCTGAAAAGCGGGCGCTATGAGTAGGTATCTACCCGTTGTTGATGTGGATGGTACCGTCAAAGACGGACGTTGTGGGGCCTCCTAACCAAACTCGCGCTTGTCCCCCGTCCCATCTGACCGAGAGTTTTCCTCCAGGCAGATGGACCGCGACCTCCGCATCCAGTAAATCTGCCTGTATCCCGTGCACGACAGCGGCACAGGCGCCTGAGCCACAGGCTGCTGTTTCTCCGACGCCGCGTTCATAGACGCGGAGTCGGATCTCTGACCGGGAGATCACTTGCATAAAACCCACGTTGGCTCGCGCCGGGAAGCGGTGGTGGGACTCGAGCAAAGGTCCTAATGTCTGCACCGGCGCTCCGCGCACATCATCAACAATCAGTACCGCATGTGGGTTGCCCATCGAGACCGCTCCAATGGAAAGCGCCTGCCCTTGAACTTCTATATTGTATTGATGTTGGGTCTCATCGGCCTCGAAGGGTATTGCCGCTGGCGTAAATTGGGGAGAAGCGAGCCCGGCAAATATACGGCCATCCTCGTTGAGCGTGATGTGTAGGGGTTTACCATCGGTAAGCAGCACCAGTTTGCGTTTTCGAGTCAGGCGTTTTTCCTTGAGAAAACGCCCCGCGCACCGCGCACCGTTGCCACATTGGCCTGCCCGAGATCCATCCGCATTAAAAATGGTGTAGCGAAAATCCGCGTCGGGATCATCCGGTGCATCGAGCACCAAAACCTGGTCACAGCCGATACCGCGATGTCTGTCAGCCAGCATTTTTATCAAGGACTCTGTCACCTCAATTGACTGGGAGACACTGTCCAGCACAACAAAATCGTTGCCCGCGCCGTGCATTTTGGTAAAAGCGAGTTTCATGTTGCTGGCTCCGGCGGGATCGATTCTCTTTGCCACAGTGCTTGGAGTGACTCCCGGCTGCCAACAAGGTGCGCCACGGTTCCCTCGACTAAGATCTCGGCGGCCCGCGGCCGGCTGTTGTAGTTTGAGCTCATCGAATAGCCGTAGGCACCGGCACCCATGATCGACAGTAAGTCACCTTCGGCCAAGGCCATTGGCCTTGCCTTGCCGAGAAAGTCGGCGGTCTCGCAGACGGGCCCGACCACATCCCAATCCCGCACTTCGCCCTCCCGGGGTCTTACGGGACAAATTTCCTGCCATGCGTCGTAAAGGGCGGGGCGCATAAGGTCATTCATAGCGGCGTCGACAATTGCAAAATGCCGAAGTGAGGAGGTTTTTAGGTACTCGACTGTGGTCAGCAACACCCCTGACATAGCGACGATTGATCTGCCAGGTTCGAGCACCAGTTCCAGATTCATCGCTGAGAGGCGATCCCGTAGTGCGGCAATGTAGTCACCGATCCGCGGTGCGGCTTGCTCATAGCTCACGCCCAAACCACCGCCAATATCTAAATGCGAGAGCTCAATTCCCGCTTCTGCCAGATTTTGGATTATGGCGATTAAGCAATCGATAGACTCGAGGAAAGGGGCAATTTCCATGATCTGGCTACCAATATGGCAATCCAGGCCTACCGGATTGAGCGCCTGTGAGTCTCGCGCCATGAGATACAAACGGTGGGCGGTGGTTGCGTCAACGCCGAACTTGTTTTCTCTGAGCCCGGTCGAGATGTAGGGGTGCGTGCCGGCATCTACGTCGGGATTGATGCGGATGGATATTGGCGCGATTTTCCCCAGCGCGCTTGCAACTGTCTCCAATTGTTGAAGTTCAGACTCTGATTCAACATTAAAGCAGCGAATACCCCGCTCAAGGGCGAGTGCGAGTTCAGCGCGTGTTTTTCCGACGCCGGAAAAAACCACTTTGCCGGGGTCACCCCCGGCATGGATTACACGCTCCAATTCGCCTGCCGATACAACATCAAAGCCTGCACCGAGTCGAGCCAGGCGATGCAGTACGGCAAGATTCGAGTTTGCCTTGACTGCGTAGCAAATAAGATGGGGTCGGCCATGCAATGCGCTCTGGTATTCCTCGAACGCGGCATCGATGCCCGCGGCTGAGTAAACATAAGTGGGGGTACCGTGCGTGGCAGCGATGTCCTCCAGCGCGACGTCCTCGCAATAGAGCGATCCATTATTGAGGGTAAATTGGGACATCAGTTCGTCAGTCTTGCTGTTTCTTCCGTGTCAGCGGGACGCAAAGGCCCTTGCTGGCCGCAGCCACACACCCACAACGACAGTAGAACAAAAAATAGGACCTTCACGGTTTGACCTCGGAAAAGGTGGCAGTATAACAGTGCGTTTTAGGAGACTCATGGCAAGCGCGTGCGATCGCGATGCTTGAAAGCGGGAATTTGAGGAAGCATTAGGGATGTGCCTATGGCAACGAATGATTATTACGAGCGCATAGAGATCACGTTTGAGCACGTTGAGAATGCATTGGAAGCGCTGCCTGACGACCTTGATATTAGAGGTGCCGAGGGTGTGATCAACGTAACATTTGAAAACGGCGTGGTTTTTGTCTTGAGTCGTCAGCCACCAACTGAGCAGCTTTGGCTGGCCACGCCAGGGGGTGGTTTTCATTATGAATGGCGAGAGGGTATTTGGATTGATACCAAGACCGGTGAATCCTTTGAGACCGTGCTGGAGAGAGAGCTCGCAGAGCACACGGGTTTGGCGCTCGACTGGAGCCTCTCGGATGACTCGCTACCTTAGCATTGGCGCGCTGGTTGGGTTGGCACTTGCTACAAGCGGCTGGGCGTTAGCGGCAAAGGAGCCTCTGCCCGTATCAAATTTGTCACCCTTTGCAATGTTGAGAGCGTTGCCTGAGCAGCGCACGGCCCAGTCGACGGCCGGTTTGCAATGGGCGGTCTCGGGCATGATCGCCAATCATTTTGTAATCCAGTCAGCTGGCGGTGAATCACTCCACCTCGATGGGCAGACCGACCGACTGGCCTTGTCACTCCGTTACGGTTTCGCCCCGTTTTGGGACATCGAGTTCACTCTGCCTTGGTTACACCACTCCGGCGGGTTCACGGATCACGCCATCGAACGCTGGCACAAGGCATTCGGTTTGCCTAACGGAGACCGCGATCGCTACCCGAAAAACCGCCTTTATTATGCACTCAGTGAGTCAGGCGGCAGATCGAGTCTCGCGCAATCGACCCAGGGGCTCGGCGATATCGAAGTGGCGCTCAGCCGCGAACTGTTGCGGTCGGCATCTGCTCATCTGGCCGCGAGCGTTGGAATAAAAAGCGCAACAGGCGGTACCCGGCAGTGGCTGGGAAGTGGCACAACCGACGCCTATGCGCTCTTGCGTTTCGATGGCCGCTATCCTGAACATGGATCGCTGCACTGGCATGGTCAGATTGGCACCACGTGGGCTGGGAAGAGCCCGCTGATGGGTGATGCACAGCGCAGAACGCTGTGGTTCACCGGGGTGTCGGTAGAGTGGGCCTTCGCGCCCCGCTGGTCCGCGCTCCTTCAATATGACGGGCACAGTGGCCTTTCCCGCGGTCACTTGGAGCCCCTGAACCAAACAGCGGGCCTGCTGAGCATGGCAATGCGGTGGCGTGCCTCAAATAGGTGGTCAGTCGATTTTGGGTTTAGCGAGGACATCATGGTGGAGACGGCCCCTGACATCAATTTCTTTATTGGTTTCCGTAGGGCGCTGGATACTTAACGAGACGCCAATGCTGCTCTGGCAGTTTTGATTGCCTCGCGGACCTGAGCGGGTGCGGTACCGCCAATATGATTGCGGGCGGCCACCGAACCCTCCAAAGTGAGTACGTCAAACACGTCCTCTTCAATGGCTTGGTGAAATTCTTTCAGGGTGGCCAAGGGCAGTGACGCCAGGTCACAATCCGCCTTGATGCAATGGGCCACAGCCTGACCAACAATTTCGTGCGCATCTCGAAAGGGAACGCCACTTCGCACCAAGTAATCGGCCAGATCGGTCGCCGTCGAAAAGCCCTGATGGGCCGCTTCCCGCATTTTTGCCGGTTTGGCCTCGATAGCGGGCATCATGTCGGCGAAGGCTTTGAGGCAATCGTTTAGGGTATCGACACTGTCAAAAAGCGCTTCTTTATCTTCCTGGTTATCTTTGTTGTACGCCAACGGCTGCGATTTCATCAGCGTCAGTAGCGCCATGAGATTGCCAGTGGCGCGTCCTGACTTACCTCTGACCAGCTCAGGCACATCCGGGTTTTTCTTCTGTGGCATGATTGAGGAGCCTGTACAGAATCGATCAGGTAGTGCCACAAAGTCGAACTGAGCGGAGGTCCAAAGCACCAATTCTTCTGACATTCGTGAGAGATGGTTCAGCACCAGCGCAGCCGCGGCGCAAAATTCAATGGCGAAATCTCGATCCGCGACGCTGTCCAGAGAATTACGCGTCGGGCCTTTAAAGCCCATTGCCGTGGCCGTTGCCTCGCGATCGATGGGAAAGGTTGTTCCTGCCAATGCAGCAGCACCCAAGGGAGACAGATTCAGCCGGGCTCTGCAATCCAATAAACGTTGATAGTCGCGCTCCAACATTTCGTACCACGCCATGAGGTGATGCCCAAAAGTGACCGGTTGCGCCACCTGCAGGTGCGTGAATCCCGGCATGATGGTCTCGGCGTGCGCCTCGGCGAGGGTAAGCAACCCCGCCTGTAGCCGGGAAATTTCGGCAATGGCGTGGTCAATTTCGCCACGTAAATACAAACGCAGGTCGGTTGCCACCTGGTCATTTCTTGAGCGCCCAGTGTGCAATTTCTTGCCGATGTCTCCAATCAGCTCTGTCAGCCGCGCCTCAATATTCATATGAACATCCTCACGGGCTACCAGCCATTCAAACTGACCCACCTCTATCTCGTTGAGTACGGCAGTCAGCCCTTGTTGAATCGCAGCGTTTTCTTCTGATGTGAGAACCCCGACCTCCTGCAACATGTCAGCATGCGCTCTGGAGCCTTCAATGTCGCAGGCAGCAAGTCGTCGATCAAAGGCCTCCGATGCGGTGAAGCGTTGAACAAAAGCATCGGTAGGCTCGTCGAAGCGGCCTCCCCACATTTCTTGTCCGGTCTTTGATTGTTGATCGCTCATGGCGCTGTGTTCCTCGCATTTCTGATGAGATTCTACCAGTGGATACTGTTATAGGGCGTCGCCAGAGAGCGGTGAAATGTCGCCCCGTGATAGTATTTCGTGCTCAACGGGGGGAATACTGTGTCCGATACGATTGTGATTGCCACGCGGGAGAGTCCGCTCGCATTGTGGCAAGCAGAGTATGTGAAGGCCCGACTCGAGGCTGAGTACCCTGAGCTACAGGTCAGCTTGTTGGGCATGACATCTCGGGGAGATCAGTTGCTAGAGCAGCCACTGTATAAAGTCGGCGGCAAGGGACTGTTTGTCAAAGAACTCGAGACAGCATTACTGGATGGTCGCGCAGATATCGCCGTCCATTCCATGAAGGATGTTCCGATGGTATTGCCCGAGGGACTGACCCTTGGCGTAATCTGTGAGCGAGAGGACCCGCGAGACGCGCTGGTTGGGGTTGGCAGCTTTGATGCGTTAGCTCCGGGTGCCCGGCTGGGGACCTCCAGCTTACGGCGCAGTTGCCAGCTTGCGCAGCATCGTCCCGACCTGGACGTTGGATTTTTGAGAGGAAACGTCAACACACGGCTTGCCAAACTCGATAAGGGTGATTTTGACGCCATTATTCTTGCTTGTGCCGGCTTAATCCGTCTCGGCTTTGAAGCGCGCATTGGCGATGCCATTGATCCTGAACTGTCTTTGCCGGCTGCGGGGCAGGGTGCGGTTGGGATTGAATTTCGAGAGGATGATGACCGGGTCAGAGATTTGCTGGCGCCGTTGCATCATGAGCTGACCGCAACGCGTGTGTGGGCAGAGCGGGCAGTGGTCCGCCGATTGGACGGCGGCTGTGACGTCCCGATTGCGGCCTATGCGGAATGGGAGCAGGACACCCTTTGGTTGCGCGCTCGAGTGGGGGCGCCCGCCGGCGCGCAGCTTTTGGTGGCGGAGGCGCGTGGCGTTGATCCCGAGCAACTGGGTCTGGGGGTGGCGGATATTTTGCTCTCTCAGGGCGCACAGGATTTGATTCGCGCTGCCCGAGGATGACCACCGTTGTCTTGACCCGACCGACGCCTGAGAGCCAGCGATTGGCAGAGGTACTTCGCGGCGAGGGCTTCGACTCGCTTTGCTTGCCGCTCATGACGATCGTCCCACTGACATCTGCCGAGCGACCTGACTTACCCGGACCCAGTGATATCTGGATTTTCGTCAGTGCCAATGCGGTGAGGTGCGGTCTGCCCGTTCTTGCCTCTCTTTTAGAGGCAGACAATGGGGCAAGGGTGGTCGCTGTCGGGGCGAAAACGCAAGAGACTCTCAGTCAATTTGGCGTCGAATCGAGGGTGCCTGATCGGCAGGATTCAGAAGGGCTGTTAATGATGTCCGAGTTCAACAGCGACAGTCTCGACCACGTCGTGATTGTCAAAGGAGAAGGGGGACGCGACTTGCTGGCCAATGAATTGTGTAAGCGAGGCGTTTCGGTGACGGAATTTCCCTGCTATCGCAGATGCTGGCCCGAGGTGGATCTCTCGATACTCAAGGGCAGCACGGATCAATGGATCTTTCAAGCGAGCAGTGGTGAGACTGTGTCCCGCTTAACGGCATTGCTTGTGGAAAAGGCGCCGCTAGCAGAAAAAGAGAGACACGATCTTTTTCACTGCCCTGTGGTGGTGCCCTCGGCGCGGGTCGCGGAAATTGCGTCTGATCTGGGATGGCGGACTGTCCTGCGCGCTGAGGATGCCAGTGATCACGCGGTCATTAGCGCATTGCATCAATGGGTTGGGAGCGGGGGTGAAAAATGACAGAACCAGTGATCTCCGGAGAGACAGCACAGCCGGCGGCCGCGCCTGCCGCCCCCAAGAAAGCTGGCGGTATTTGGCTGGTGATTATCGCTTTGCTGATTTTTGGCGCATTAGGCGCGGGCAGCTATTTTTTGGGCTGGCCCTGGGTGTCAGATCAATGGCAGCGGGTAATACAGCTTGAACGACGCCTGGAGGCGGTGGCAGCGGCCACTGAGCAGGATCCCGATATTTCAGCAGCAGTGAGTGCTGCAGTAGAGGCGCGCACGCGGGCATTGCAGCAGGCTGCGCAGGTAGATCAAGCGCAGATACTTAAACAGCTCCGAAATGAAATCGACGTCACGATGGCCGATATGCACAATCCATCGGCTGTTCGAATTGGGAGATTGGAGCAACAGGTAGACCGTTTGCTGGCGGTGGATCGGCGCGCTTGGCTAGGTCACGAGGCGGCCTTTTTGTTGCGCCTTGCAAGCCAGCGACTATTGGTGGCCCGGGATATTGATGCAGCGATGGCCTTACTAGTGCAGGCGGATGAATTACTGCGAGCGACCGACGCTCCGGCTTATGAATCTGTGCGCGTAGCGATAGCAAAGGACCACGCCAATCTGGCCGCCGTGGTGAAGGTTGATGAGGTGGGTCTTTACGCGCGACTGGGGGCTTTGATTGATCAGGTTGAGCAGTTGCAGCTCGTGAATGAGCGGTTGGCGGTGGCAACAAGCGAACGGCAGGCAGTTGAACAGGAAGCTGATGATCAGCCTTGGATAGATGGGGCTGAGTCCAGCTGGCACCAGGCGATGAGTAAGCTCTCTGATTATCTGGTAATTCGTCGAAGCAACGAGCAAGTTGTCGCGCTCATGACTCCTGAATGGGCAGCCTTGGCTCGGCAAAATCTGCGCATGCTGCTGGAGCAGTCGCAGATAGCGATGCTGACCGCCAATGCCAGCCTATATCAGCAGGCGTTGCAGCGGTCCGAGCGTTTTACTGCGCTGTTTTCCCAATACGATACCGAACGGGCGCAAAGTATCCTAGGCGAAATTCGGGCGCTCCAGCGCTATGACATTGCGCCGGAGTTACCCAATATGGTGTTAACCCGCAGTCTGCTGGATTCCGAGCTTGAGCGACTCAGCAAGCAGATGGAGCCCTGACAATGACCCGCTTCAATCTTTATCTCGTGATGGGTCTCCTCGCTGGCGCCGCGGTGGCCAGCCTGATAGCCGAAGATTCCGGTTATGTGATGCTCCGCTGGCGGGGGTGGCAAATCGAGACCTCTCTTTGGCTGGCTTTGGGATTGGGCTTGGCAATGTTGATCTCGCTGGCCCTGCTCCGTGAGTTCCTTCGTTCTACCCTTCGGATTCCCCAGAGCCTCAGGCAGTGGCTGGGCCTGCGCTCTGCTCGAGGTGCCCAGCGACGCGCTGACAAAGGGTTAGCCGCTTTCTTTGAGGGGCGGTGGGATGTGGCAGAGAGCGCACTGCGAAAGGTTCATTCCTCGGAAGCGAAATCTGTACTCCATTCTGTCTATGCCGCCATTGCCGCTGGTCGCAGGGGCCACCACGACCAGGCCAAACAGTTATTAGACGCGATGGAGCGTGAGGGCAGAACGCCGGAACATCTTGTGCTGCTGGCGCGCGCCGAATGTTTTATGGCAGAAGAACGTTATGACGAAGCGAGGAAAATACTCACTGGACTGTCGGGCGCCGAGCGGGCATTACCTCGCGCTAAAAAGCGCCTCGTGGAAGTCGCGTACGCCAAAAAAGCGTGGTCGGAGTTGATTGGTTTGATCGCCGATGTGCGCGGCTATTATCCAGTAGCCACTGGCTTGATCGATCGTTGGGAGCGTGAGGCTTACAGCGCGGTCTTATCTGAGCCAGAGCGGCCGGCCAGAGAGTTACTGGCGCTCTGGCGACAAGCGCCTGAGGCCTTAAAGCAAAAGGACAGTGAGGTCTGGGAAAGCCTTGTCCGCAATCTGGTTCGCCGCTCGGAATGGGAATTGTTGCAGAAGGTCTTGATCGAACGCTTCAAAGATCATGATGACAAGACATCTCTGGATGCGGTTTTGGCCTTCCCTGATCGGCAGGTTGTGAAATTACAGAAAGCGCTTCGCCCATGGCTGGATAAAGATCGCGACGGCCGATGCCACGCGGCCCTGGCTTATATCGCAGAGCAGGATGGCAGAAGTCAGGAGGCAGGGGAGTGCTGGCAGAAGGCCTATGCCTTGGGGAAGCTACCCGTTTGCGCCGCACAGTGGTCACGTTGGCTGAGATTGCAGGGCGATGAAGCGCGGGCTACAGCGATAGAACGGGAAGCAGTCAACGCGCTCGTTGTCACGGAGTCATCGCGCCCTTGCTCAGAGGCCGGTGAACATGAATCAGCGGCCGGGTAATGTAATGCCCAGAGAATCCCACAGCCCGTCAATTCGTGACTGAACGGTTTCGTCCATACCAATAACCCGGCCCCATTCTCTGTTTGTCTCACCCTCCCATTTGTGAGTGGCATCCATGCCGATTTTAGATCCCAGCCCGGCTACCGGTGACGCAAAGTCGAGGTAGTCAATGGGGGTGTTCTCGACAATGGTGCAATCTCTGGCGGGATCCATTCGCGTGGTCATCGCCCAGATAACATCTTCCCAGGAACGCGCGTTAACGTCGTCGTCGGTTACGATGATGAATTTGGTGTACATGAATTGGCGGAGGAAAGACCACACACCAAACATAACGCGCTTAGCATGGCCCGGGTACTCTTTGCGCATCGTGACGACCGCCATACGGTAAGAGCATCCTTCCGGGGGAAGATAAAAGTCAGTGATTTCCGGGAACTGCTTCTTGAGCAAAGGAACGAAAACTTCGTTCAGCGCCACGCCCAAAATGGCGGGTTCATCGGGCGGGCGGCCCGTGTAGGTACTGTGGTAGATCGGATTTTCGCGCGTTGTGATGGTCTCTACTGTAAAGACCGGGAAGGACTCCACCTCGTTGTAGTAGCCAGTGTGATCACCAAAGGGGCCTTCCTCCGCGTATTCTCCGGGATTGATAAAGCCTTCTAAAATGATTTCACTATGGGCGGGCACCATGAGTTCATTGTTTTTGCAATGCGCCGTCATGCAGCGTGCAAGATCGGTTTTTTTTCCCCTGAGCAAGCCCGCGAAAGCGTACTCCGACAGCGCATCGGGGACTGGCGTAACCGCACCCAGCGTGGTGGCAGGATCTGCGCCCAAAGCAATGGCTACCGGGTAGGGTTCACCGGGACGCTTCAACTGCCAGTCTCTAAAATCCAGCGCGCCACCGCGATGAGAGAGCCAGCGCATGATGAGTTTATTTTTTTTGAGGAGCTGCATGCGGTAGATACCCAGATTCATGCGCTCTTTTTCTGGGCCACGGGTTATCACCAGTGGCCAGGTGAGCAGTGGGCCGACGTCGCCCGGCCAGCAGGTTTGAATGGGAAGCTGGTACAGGTCGACCTCTTCTCCGGAGTATGTCATCTGCTGGCAGGGGGCATTTTTCACCACGTTGGGCCCCATGGTCAGTATTTTCTTCAGCAGAGGGGCCTTATCAACCAGATCGCGAAAGCCTTTCGGCGGATCGGGTTGTCGGAGGTATGCCAACAACTCGCCCACGTCACGTAATGCCTCAACTGATTCCTCACCCATGCCCAGAGCGACACGTTGTTCCGTTCCGAACAGATTGGCTAATACTGGAATTTGCGACCCTTTCGGGTTTTCGAATAAAAGCGCTGGGCCGCCGCCACGCAGGGTTCGGTCAGCGATTTCCGTCATTTCTAGATTGGGGTCAACCTCGGCGGTGATTCTGACCAGATCACCCCGTTTTTCGAGCTCATTAATAAATTCCCGCAGGTCAACAAAGCTCGGCATAACGAGAACTTACTTGCGCTTCATGGACTTGAAGAATTCTTCGTTGGATTTTGTGTCCTTGAGCTTGTCGAGCAGGAACTCTACGGCGGGTAGGTCTTCCATGCCGTGCAGTAATTTCCTGAGAATCCACATTCTCTGTAGCTCCTCGTCACCGGTGAGTAGCTCCTCACGACGAGTACCAGAGCGACGGATATTAATCGCGGGGTAGACCCGTTTCTCCGCAATCTTCCGATCCAAATGCAATTCCGCGTTACCGGTGCCTTTGAACTCCTCGTAAATCACCTCATCCATTTTGGAACCGGTATCGATGAGGGCGGTGGCCATGATAGAGAGGCTACCTCCTTCTTCGATGTTTCGTGCAGCGCCGAAAAAGCGCTTGGGTCGTTCAAGAGCATGCGCATCAACCCCGCCGGTAAGTACTTTGCCGGAGCTGGGAATGACTGTGTTGTAGGCGCGGGCCAAACGGGTAATGGAGTCCAACAAAATAACCACGTCGCGCTTGTGTTCGACCAGGCGCTTGGCTTTTTCGATCACCATGTCCGCGACCTGCACGTGACGCGAGGGGGGCTCGTCAAAGGTAGATGCCACGACCTCGGCGCCGCGAGCACCAACGGAGCGTTGCATTTCCGTAACCTCTTCCGGTCGCTCGTCTATCAGCAACACGATCACATAGCACTCAGGATTGTTGGTGATAATCGCCTGTGCAATGTTTTGCATCATGATGGTCTTTCCCGCCTTGGGCGGTGCGACCAACAGCCCTCTCTGGCCTTTGCCAATCGGCGCAACAAGGTCAATGATGCGCCCCGTCAAATCCTCGGTTGACCCGTTGCCTTTTTCGAGGGTTAAGCGCTCATTGGGAAATAGGGGCGTCAGGTTTTCGAAAAGAATCTTGCTTTTTGCGCTCTCCGGCGACTCGAAGTTAACGTCCTTCACCTTGAGTAAGGCGAAATAGCGTTCCGAGTCCTTGGGGGGTCGGATCATCCCGGTGACGGTATCGCCGGTTCGCAGGTTGAATCGCCTGATCTGGCTGGGACTTACGTAGATATCATCGGGCCCCGCCAAAAACGAGCTATCTGCTGAGCGCAGGAATCCAAAGCCGTCCTGAAGTATTTCCAGCACGCCATCACCCCATATGTCTTCGCCGCTTTTGGCGTGCCGCTTGAGCAAGGCAAAGATGATGTCCTGCTTGCGGGAGCGGGCCATATTCTCGATGCCCATTTCCCGCGCCATATCGATGAGATCTTGAGTGGATTTGTTTTTGAGCTCAGTGAGGCTCATCGGGTTGGCGCTGGGGGTATTTGGATCTCGCCTCGGACGTCGTTGCCGACCCCTGCGGGAGCGGCCTTGTTGGACCTCCCCCTCCTCACTGGCCCCCGTCTCAGGAGCCGTCTTGGTCTCGGCGTCGGGGGCTGACGCGGCCTCAGCCACGCTAGCGTTATCCCCGGCCTCGCTGGGCTTGAGTTTTAGTGTTCGCGCGCTCTTCTTTGCGGCCTCCTCGGCCTCGACGTCGGGGCTGCTGATCGCTGGTTGCTCACTGCCCTGCGTATCCAACTCGTCTGCGTTGGCGTTGGTTTGATCTTCCACGAGTAATTTCCGGCTGCTTATCTGTCAGTAAGGGGAAAGAAATCCGTCCGAAGTTGCTTTTTGCTTTTTTGTGCTGGTGCGAATCGGGCGGCGACGGTGTGCCTGCGCTCCCCGAAAATTTGAAGCTCACCGAGTCCGTATTGGCGGCTACGGTGGGGGATCAAAAGTAAGAAAAGTGAGGCACTGCACGGCTTAGTTGAACACCGCAGGCGGAACTTAGCATCGGCGGAGAGGGACGTCCAGCAAAATCTGATCGCCTTTTTCCGCGCTGAACAGACCTAAATTGCGGAATCTACAAACTCACTGAGTTGGCTTTTGGACAGCGCGCCCACCTTGGTATCCACAGCATTTCCCGCTTTGAATAACATGAGGGTCGGTATACCTCGAATATTAAACTTTCCCGGCATATCGGGGTTGGCATCTACGTCGACTTTACAGACTTTGACCTTTCCCGCGTATTCTGTGGCAATCTCCTCGAGGATCGGCGCAATCATTTTGCAAGGACCACACCATTCGGCCCAGAAGTCGACTAGAACGGGCAGATCGCTGGAGAGCACCTCCGCGTCAAAGTTGTCGTCGGTCACATGCAGAATATCAGCACTCATAATGGCTCCAGTGGTTGGGTGGCGGCCATCAGCCGCGTTCGTGGGAAATAGCAATGACGCAAGCAAGAAAATATCCTACTGCCAACCAACGGGCAACCTCTTGTGAGCGTGAGGGGCATAACCAGTGGCATGTGTATCTGGTGCTGTGCGCCGACAGCACGCTCTACGCAGGAGTTACGATCCACCTGCAGCGACGCCTCGATCAGCACAATGGCCGCGTCGCCGGTGGGGCGAGATACACGCGGGGTCGCCGTCCGGTGCGTTTGGTGTGGTGGCGAGAGTGTGCAAACAGATCCGCTGCGCAGCAGGAGGAAGCCTTGCTACGCCGCCTGAGCCGCGCGCAAAAATGGGCGCTGGTCAGCGCGTTTGAGCGAGAAAATCATGATGACGGTAGATGAATTCTGGGATTGGTCGCTGGCTCGCTATAGCAACGAAGCGACCCGAGATCACTTGCTCGCGCTTCAGGCCAATTTGGGCCTGGTGGTGCTGGAAGCGCTGTTTGCCGCGTGGTTAGGTAGCCGATATTTCGCTTGGGAGGCGAGTGCAGTGCAGCGTTTGGGCGAAGCGTCTCAGGATTGGCTGGAGGGCGTTGTGATGCCGCTGAGGGCAACCCGCACTCGTTGGCGGTCCCAGCCGGCTCTCCACACTGCGCGCCAGCACCTCCTGTCTCTGGAGGTGCAGGCCGAGCGGCACCTAGCAGAGATGATCTGGCAGGGGGTGATGGTGCCACAGGGGCGTGCGGCCGATGTGCGCTCCCAACCCGAGGCAGCAGCAGATGAGTTGATGAATGCCAATCTCGGCCTGCTCCCCGTGTTTCAGGACGGTAAATATGTCTCGGAACGCACCCAGGTGGTGGTACTGCTTGGACAAGCCACGTAACATCCGTGATCCGATACAAAGCACAGAGAGCGCGATCTATGAGTAATCCCCTGACCAAAGTGGGCCTGACTGCGGCCACATTGTCTTTCACATTGATTGTGGGGTGTGGCGCCAAGCCCGAGGAAGAAGCCGTATCGCTGGAATCCACGGATGCGCGATTGAGTTACGGGATTGGTTTACGTATGGGTGAGAGAATGGCAGCCGATGCGATGAGCGTGGACGTGGCAGCCTATGCCGCAGGGCTGGAGGATGCCATGACGGGTGCAGAGCCGAAGCTGACCGAAGAGGAAATTAATGCGGAGATGACCGCATTTCAGGAGCGTCGTCAGGCGGAAGCAGAAGCCGAGCGCTCTGCCCTCGCACAGTCGAATTTGGAGGCGGGGAGAGCGTATATGAATGACCTGAGCGCAAAAGGTGAGGTGCAGACGACCGAATCAGGCCTGCAGTACATTGTTGTTGAGGCGGGTGAGGGCGAGAACCCGGTCGCTGCAGATTCGGTGGAAGTTCACTACGAAGGGCGCTTGATTGATGGCACGGTGTTCGATAGCAGCTTCGAGCGAGGGCAGACGGTGACGTTCGGCCTTACTCAGGTTATTCCGGGTTGGACTGAGGGTTTGCAATTGATGAAACCCGGCGCGAAATACAAGTTTATTATTCCGCCTGAGCTCGGCTACGGTGAGGGTGGTGCGGGCCAAATGATCGGCCCTAATGCGACGCTGTTGTTTGACGTCGAGTTAATCGCTGTGGCGCCTCGGGAAGAGGAGTAAGTGAAGTACCAGCGTAACGCTGCTTTAACCCTATGCTGCGTGATGGGGTGAACATGCGGTTTAGTCACCCCGGGCACAGGCCGCAACTTCTGTGCCGGCATTCAAATAGCCCAATTTCTCTCTGCAGGCAGCCAACCTAACGGATTTATTGGTGCTGCGGCCCAGTGGAATCGTGCAACCACCTCAGTCCCGCGTTCGCTCATAGGGCTTGCGACTGGGTGGGCCACTCAGAGGACGGACTTCCAGACCCATAAACTCGGTGGTTTCCTCTGCCGCACCGGCGTCGTCATCTGAAGCCCCGTCCGCGATTTCACTGCTTGACTCAGCCATTGCAGACAGGGTTTTAAAGCAAGCAGATGCCGCCGCCATTCCAGCCATTCGCGCAGTGTCTTCCGTCCACC
>JAYNYK010000001.1:0-43922 GCA_038102985.1 Halieaceae bacterium | reverse complement strand
TTCGCTCATAGGGCTTGCGACTGGGTGGGCCACTCAAGGGGCGGACTTCCAGACCCATAAACTCGGTGGTTTCCTCTGCCGCGCCGGCGTCGTCATCTGACGCCTGCCGCGTTTCTTTGCTCTCAATGCTTGACTCAGCCACTGCTGACAGTGTCTTGAAGCATGCAGATGCCGCCGCCATACCTGCCATTCGCGCAGTGTCTTCTGTCCACCAGTCTGCAGCGCCCGCTTTCAGCTCGGAGACGGTAGCCGCGGTGATTGCCTCGCAATCTGCAGTATCTGCCGACGCGCTCGGTGCGATCAGCATTGAGAAAATAGTGAGGCCACAGGCCATCGCCAAATTGTGATTCATGGTAGGGACCTAGTTTGTCTTCGAGAGGTTTACGTGGTCGCAGGGCGCAACGGATTAGATATGCCTGGCGAGGGGACTTATTTCAGCGCTGACGGAGGCACTCAGCCCCGGCCGCGACCCTCGCGCTAACTTTGTGCGGCAGTGCACTCATTTGGCGCACTGGCCGTTGATAAATGAGTTGATATCCACACTACTGGCGGTGCGGGCGCCTGAAAAAAATCGAAAATTCCCTAGTTAACAGTAATTTATAGATGTTGGCCTGGCTTTTGCAGAGTGTCGTGTGACCGAAGGGTAACCCAGTCAGTGAGCTCAGGTCCGTTACTCACTGTGTCGGTCTACTTTTATGACATCACGAGGAACTACCATGAACACAACCACTTCCCGCACCAAACTCGGCGCTATCCTTTTGTCTGCGGCCGGCGCTTGTGCATTCGCGTCAACCTCTCACGCAGGGGAATGGTCCGCGAACGCGTCAATGACCAGTAACTACATTTGGCGAGGATTGACCCAGACCGAAAACGAAGCGGCCGTGCAGGGCGGTATTGATTACGCCTCTGACAGCGGTTTCTACATTGGCACCTGGGCGTCGAACGTAAATTATGGCCCGTCTGACGTTTATTCTTACGAGCATGACGTTTACGCAGGTTTTGCCTTTGACACCGGTGCCATCAGCTGGGACGTTGGGTATCTCTACTACAACTACGACAAAGAGGCGAATTTTGACTTCGGTGAGGTCTATCTCGGCGCCGGCTTCGGTGGGTTCAGCGCAAAACTCAACTGGTTGGCTAACACTGAGGCGGACGAAGCTGAGGGGCAGGACTTCGGGTTTGGCGAGGCTTACTACCTCTCGCTGGATTATGGCTTTGAGGTAGGCAATGGCGTGGCCATTGGCCTCCACGTGGGGCACCACGACGGTGACTTTGCCGAGGCCTTTAATGGTAATGCAGAGGGTTACTACGACTACAACGTAACCGTTTCCAAGGGCGGATTCACTTTTATGATTTCTGATACGGACGTCAAAGGGGGCGCTGCCGAAGGCGGATATGATAACGACCAAATCAAGTTTGTCGTTTCATACGCGGTCGACATCGCACTCTGAGATACCTCATTCTCCCACCACAGCGTGGGTGCTCAATAAAGTGGCCAATGAAAGCGCTCTCGGGAGCGCTTTTTTTTTGCGAGTGCGAGTGCGCTGAGAATCAGATGTTGGCGTACTGCTGGTAAAACTCGGCCAAATAATCCTCGAAACTTTCCGTGTCCCGGGCTTCTATTTCTGATTGGCGGCTCAGTGACGCTCTTGCCTCCTCGCGCAGTTGCTCAAGGGTCGACAATTCAACCGAATCGGCGAGGTGTTCAGCGTGCCACTGATGGGAGTAGCGTTTTGCCAGTTGCCAGAAGCTTTGCCCGGTTTCTTCCATCTCACCCAGCATTCGCGCCGAAAGCGTCAGATCGGGATTTGACAGTTTGCGCCGAGCCTCACTGACAACATCTCGATAGGCGGTGGTTTCGTCGAGCGTGTCGTACCACCCCGCGATTTCATCCATTCGACCGAGAATGGGTTGTGCCAGTTCTGCCAGCGGTCGCTCGCGTCCGTCTTGGGATTGAAGTTTAAGGCCGGGCTCTCTGCCAGCGTTGACTACCCGCTGCAGGTTGATGGCGTTTCTTTCTTGTCCCGCTTCATCGCAAAGTGGGCTCTCATCAATGAGGCAGGCCAGGAGGAACACATCCAATAAACGCATGGTGTTTCCGTCAATGCCATAGGGCACGAAGGGATTGATATCTATGCAGCGGACCTCGACGTACTCTACGCCACGCTGTGCCAGGGCGATGACCGGTGCCTCGCCACTTTTTGTCACGCGCTTGGGGCGAATGGGACTGTAATACTCGTTCTCTATTTGGAGCAGCGCTGAATTCAATTGCGCTGGTTCACCATTTTCCATTTTTACAAAGTCTTTGTAGGCTGGGTGAGGCGTAAGGATTGCCTCTCGCAGGGTGGAAATGTATTGGTTGAGATCGTTGTAACAAACGCTCATGCGCGCCTGCGCGTTACTGGTATACCCAAGATCGCCCATGCGCAAAGAAGTCGCGAACGGCAAGTAGTAACTGTGATGATCGTCCCCCAGCGGCTTCAAGGGGTGGGAACGATTACCCTGAATGAAGCTCGCACACACCGTTGGCGACGCCCCCAATAAATAAAGTAGCAACCACACCCGAGAGAAAAAATTGCGGATGAGAGCAAGGTAACCCGTCGTTTGAAATTGCATCGCATCCGGGGGGTTTTCAGTCAAAGCCCTAGCGGACTCCCAGAACGTATCAGGCAGCGAAAAGTTGTAATGAATCCCGGCGATAGCTTGCATCCGGCGTCCGTAGCGCACGCTCAGTCCATTTCGGTAGACCCGCTTCATGCGACCGACGTTGGAGTGCCCAAACGAGGCGATAGGAATGCCAGCATCTCCGTTAACGATACACGGCATGCTAGCGTTCCAGAGCAGCTCGCTTTTGAGTTGCTGCGCGGTAAAACGGTGCAAGTTGGCCAGCGACTGCTCGGTCGCCGCGATTGACGAAGCGACGGGAGTAATGAACTCCAGTAGCGCCTCCGAATAGTCCGTGGTGATATACGGATGAGTAAGGGCGGAACCCAGCGCGGCGGGGTGCGCAGTTTGTGCCAGCGTTGCCTGTCCCGCTGTCACCCGCAGGCTTTCCTTCTCTACTCCCCGTCGGATGCGTTGCAGCAACGTGGGTTCGGTTGCCAGCACTTGTCGGAAAACCGAAGCATTGTTCGACACGGTTTTCCTCCCATGTGATGAATTGACGTCAATGGCGCTAGGCTTCAGCCCGCGACAGGGGTTAAATTGATGCGGAGTGTACGGTGCAAGTGCCCCATCGTACAGAGGTTGAAAATACTGCCTACACGACAGCAGAATTCCGCGGTAAAGACACAAGGAGGTGTGTTAACGATGCGAATCCATGAATGGTTGAAAATACTTGCCGAGGGCAAAGGTTCCGACCTTTTTCTGGCCACCGGCGCACCCCCCTGCGCGAAGTTTGCAGGGGCTCTCAAGACGATTGCGCCAAAGGTGTTGGCGCCTGGTGAAGTGGCCGCCATTGCTGACGAAATCATGGACGAGACCCAACGGGCAGAGTTTGCGCGAGAACTGGAAATGAACCTTGCGCTCTTTCTGCCCGGCACTGGCCGCTTTCGGGTCAATATCTTCAGACAACGCAGCGAAGTCAGCATTGTTGCACGCTTTATCGTCTCAGAAATCCCGCAGTGGCACGAACTCGGGTTGCCCGAGATTCTGACAGACCTCACCATGCAAAAACGCGGCTTGATTCTCTTCGTCGGCGCCACTGGCTCGGGTAAATCCACTTCGCTCGCGGCGATGATCGACTATCGTAATTGCCAGGCCAGTGGGCATATAGTCACCATCGAGGACCCGGTGGAGTTTGTCCACGAGCACAAGAAGTCCATTATCAATCAGCGTGAGGTGGGTGTAGATACCCGCAACTGGCATAACGCCTTGAAAAACACGCTGCGTCAGGCTCCCGATGTGATTCTGATTGGTGAGATAAGAGACCGTGAAACGATGGAGCACGCCCTGTCATTTGCAGAAACTGGGCACCTCTGCATTTCGACATTACACGCGAACAATGCCAATCAGGCGCTGGACCGAATTATTAATTTTTTCCCGGAGGAGAAACGGCAGCAGCTGCTCATGGACCTGTCTCTCAACCTGCAGGCATTCATTTCACAGCGGCTCATACCCGATACAACCGGTGGCAGAAGCGCCGCCGTTGAGGTGATGCTAGGGTCCCCCACGGTCAAAGAACTGATCTTGCGCGGGGATATCGGTGGCCTCAAAGAAATCATGGAAAAATCGAAGGATCGAGGCATGAAGACTTTTGATATGGCGCTACTGGAATTGTGCCAGTCGGGCGTGATTTCAGAACAGGAGGCCCTGCGTAACGCTGATTCAGAGAATAATTTGCGCCTGAAACTCAAGTTGGCGAGTGATCCAGTGCCGGCCCGCGATGCGCCGGCATTTAAATTGCAGGACTAGCTTTGCTGTGCATGCGTTGGCGACGGTGCTAACGTCGCTCAGATAGCAGTTGGTCAATGATGCGGGCCAGTTGGTTGAGATTGTTACATTCTTTCGCAACATGGCAGTGTTGGCGCACCTTCAGCATCTCCGAGTCCCCCGTACCCCACATACGAGTGGACTCGGGATTTAACCAAATCACCTGTTTGGCTCTGGCTTTCATTTCGGCGAGCAGGTCTAGCCTCGGGTCGGCCTGATTATTTCTAGCATCCCCAAGAATAATCAGCGTGGTGGCATGGTTCACCTCGGCAAGGGCCAACTCTGAAAAATCATTCAATGCGCGCCCGTAGTCGGTTGCGCCTCCATATTTGAGATTGACTCTCTCGATGGCCTCCTCGACAGGCAGGGTGTCGAACAAGTCACTCACCTCGCCCAATGCCGCAGAAAAGGCAAAGCTGCGCGTGCGGGGCAGCACGTCCTGCAATGCATAAATAAACATCAGCAGAAATTTTGCGTACGCGGCGACTGAGCCGCTGACGTCACAAATAGCCATTATTTGAGGGCGCTTTCGTTCGATTTTTCGCCATCTGGGGTGAAAGGGAATGCCGTCAGTGGCAACGGACTTTCTGACGGTTTCGCCAACGTGAAGCTTGCCTCGACGGTACCGACGCCTTCTGCGGCCGTGTCGCGCTGCAAGCTTCCGCGCCATGCGCTCCATCAGGCGTTTAAAGCGCGCCATTTGGCTGTGATCAATGTTGCCCAATTTCAGCTTCGATAGCGACTCGTCCAAAAGATCTTCGGTTTGCGCGCTGGCGTGGATCAGGTAGGCGCGCTCAACTCTATCCCTGACACGCTCCCGCAGTTGCTCACGCAATGCCTGCACCGCTTCAAAGGCGGCGGGGTCGCTTTGTTCGAACTCGATGGCCGCGGCCCGGAGCGCTTCGTCTCCCAATGCATCGAGCATCTTTCTGACATATTGACCCCGCTGAGTGAACAGCGAGATGTCTTCGACCCTGACTTCCGCCGCCGCTGTTTCAATCGCCACTGACAAAGCACTTTCATCTTGAGACTCGAGCGAGTCGAACAGGGCGTTGCCGCGCAAACCCTCCAGCGGGTCTGGGGCATTTTCCGGGGGCATGTTCTCCTGAGATGGCGAGACGCCGGGGTTGGGTGTGGCTTGAGGCTCCTCATTATTTACCAGCGCTTTGGCGGCTGAGGTGTTGGCGGCGAGTTTAAAATACTCGTCGAATGCGCTCTCGAAGGTCTTGAGTTCGTGACTCGACTTTGCAAGCGTTGCCGCCAATCCATTCTTCAGTAGCGCCCTATCGGAGTAGCCAAGGAGTTCAGCGGCTTCGATGGCATCGAGGGTATCGGCGGGCGAGACTGGAATTTTTTTGCCACGCAGGTACTGCATAAAGGCCAGCAACTGATCGCTACTGGCGCTTTGCTGGTTAATGCTTTCCTTTGGGTTACGCACCAACTTTATTTAGACAGTGGTCGTGGCCATGAGTTTGGGCAGTTGGCCTTCAGCGATTTTGATGTCTTCCTCATATTTGAGCAGCACATTCAGCGTGTCGAGGACCAAACTACCGTCGAGGTCCTTGGCGTGAAGCAGCACGAGGCTCTTTGCCCAATCGATCGTTTCTGATATCGCAGGGGCCTTTTTTAAATCCAGAGAGCGGATGGCGTGGACAAAGCGGACCAGCTGGTCGGTGAGCGATTGGCTGAGATCTGGCACCCGGCTCGCTACGATTCTCGCCTCAAGCTCGACTGACGGGAAGGGGATGTGCAGGTGCAGACAACGCCTTTTAAGGGCATCAGAGAGATCTCGGGTGTCATTGCTGGTGAGAAAAACAAGGGGCTTTGATTGCGCACTGATGGTCCCCAATTCCGGTATGGAGACCTGAAAATCAGATAACACCTCTAACAGCAGAGATTCAAATTCAAAGTCCGCTTTGTCGATCTCGTCGATAAGCAGGACGCCGCCGCTGTCTGATTCCATTGCTTTCAGCAGAGGGCGTGGTTCCAAAAAAGCTTCTGAGTAAAACACGTCGCCAAATTGATGCAGCCTATTCATCGATTCTGATAGCCCTTTGGCGCCCTCAAGAATTTCTCCCAACTGTTCTTTCAGCAGCTGCGTGTAAAGGAGCTGTTTGCCATATTTCCACTCATAAAGCGCTTTGCTCTCATCCAGGCCCTCGTAGCACTGCAGTCTCACCAGGGGTCGATTGACGACTGTGGCACAGGTTTTAGCCAGCTCCGTTTTGCCAACTCCCGGTGGACCCTCTATAAGTACCGGTTTTTCCAGCGCCGCCGCCAACTTAACCACGGTGGCAATACGTGTGGTGCAGATATAGCCAGCGCCCTCAAATGCCGTTTGAATGGCGTTTATCTCACCAAGGGAAGGGTAATCGGTATTGGGCACAACGTTCTCTCTGCTTAGTGGCGTTAGCCGCCAGTGGCGTTCATAAAGCGAACGATCTGCGGCTCTTCAGGGCGATCGAAGACGTGCCGCTCGGGTTTTAATGCGAGGCTGTCAATAATAGTGCTTTTGATCAGCTCGTCGGAACATCCCGTCCTTAGTAAGGCACGTAAGTCGATCGATTCCTCATTGCCGAGACACATGAGCAGACGACCCTCAGCGCTGATACGCAGTCGGTTGCAGCTGCTGCAAAAGTTATGGCTGTGGGGGGAGATGAATCCCAGCTCGCTGTGCGTGCCGCCGATGTGGAAGTCTTTCGAGGGTCCCGCGTGATCGCTACTCGGTAGCGGTTCCAGTGCATAGTGGCTTCCCAGTTCCTCGAGTAATGTTTCCGAGGAGACATACGCCAGTGGTTTACCACCCACCGTCACTTGGCCCAGAGGCATCTCTTCGATAAAGGCAATGTGAATGCGCTTTTCAATGGCAAATTGGGTGAGCGATAACACCTCATCCCGATTGAGGCCCTCCAGTACAACGGCATTGAGCCGGATTCGGTCGAATCCAGCCTCCACGGCAGCGTCAATCCCCTTTAGCACTGCCCGCAAATCGCCAATGCGGGTAATTTCCCGAAAACGCGCTGTCTGCAGACTGTCGAGGCTGATATTGATGGCTGTTACGCCCGCTGCTTTCAGTGATTGCGCCGCGGTCGCGAGTTGACTGCCATTTGTGGTGACGGCGAGGGTCTGTAAGCCGGGTAGCTTGCCCAAGCCGTCAAACAGGTCAATCGCCCCCCTTCGCACCAAGGGTTCGCCGCCCGTAACGCGTATCTTGCGCACGCCGAGCTCCGTAAAGATACGAGAGACGCGCAACAGTTCCTCGATCGTGAGCACCTCCGAGCGGGGAAGGAATTGCATCGTTTCCGCCATGCAATATTGGCAACGAAAATCGCAGCGATCAGTAATAGACAGGCGCAGGTAAGAGATGCTTCTACCGAATCCGTCTATCAGCGGTGACTCAGAGATTCTTGACATGCGGGGAGTTTACACAAGGGCGTGGGGTGGGGGAGCATACAGCAGATGAATGCAATGACCTATCTCGACCCGAGGCGAACGGTTTGGCCGGGGGCGATTACCGCCGCTTGTTTGGGCCTGATCCTCCTGTCACTGGATTACAGCCCGGAGATCATCACTACCGCAGTGATCGGTTGGCTGTGCATGATATGGTGGATCTTCGAGCCCATCCCCATCCCCGTGACGTCACTGTTGCCCATTGCAGTCTTGCCGGCCGCTGGCATTTTGACGGTTGATCAGGTGGGTGCAGCGGTGGGTTCGCCGTTGATTATTCTATTAATGGGTGGTTTTTTGCTCTCCAGAGGCATGGAGAGCACGGGTGCGCACCATCGCATTGCCTTGACGGTGGTGAATCTGGTGGGTGGAGACAACCCGCGACGCCTGGTCTTGGGCTTTATGCTGGCCGGGGCCGGCCTAAGCATGTGGATCTCCAATACCGCGTCGGCCTTGATGCTCATGCCAGTTGCCTTAGCGGTATTGGCTTCTTGCGCTGACCGCCAACGCCTGGCCGTGCCGCTGTTATTGGGGTTGGCTTGGTCTTGCAGTATTGGCGGTTTAGGGACCCCCATCGGGACGCCGCCCAATCTGATTTTTGTTCAGGTCTATGCGGCAACTACCGGTGAGGCTATTAGCTTTGGGCAGTGGATGTCATGGGGTCTGCCGGTCATTGCATTGTTGCTCCCGACTGCTTGCTGGTGGGTTACCCGAGAGCTACCTCCTGAGCTCAATGTCACCTTGCCGGTTGTGGGGCCGTGGCGCAGTGCTGAGCGGCGGGTGCTTGTCATCTTTGCGATTACTGCACTCGCGTGGACTACCCGGGCTGAGCCCTTTGGCGGCTGGCAACAGTGGTTGAATTTACCCACTGCGAATGACGCATCGGTTGCCTTAATGGCGGTGCTGGCCTTGTTTATTGTGCGCGACAAGGCCGGTACGCCCTTGATCGAGTGGCAGCAGGCGAGTGCAATCCCCTGGGGGGTCTTGCTGCTCTTCGGGGGAGGTATTTGCCTGGCCCGTGGTTTTGTTGCGTCGGGTCTCAGCGCCGAGGTTGGAGACGCGCTCACGCAACTGGCCGTATTGCCCGTTTTCATCATGATGCTGGTCATGGCCGTGGTTGTTACGTTTCTCACCGAGGCCACCTCAAATACTGCAACGACAGCGCTATTGATGCCCGTGTTGGCAGCCGTCGCCCTTGCAGTGGAGATTGATCCTCTGTGGTTGATGGTGCCTGCCGCCATGAGTGCCAGCTGTGCATTCATGTTACCGGTAGCCACTGCGCCCAACGCCGTAGTCTTCGGTACGGGGGAGCTACCTATTCAAAGAATGGTGAGAGAAGGATTATTCCTGAATTTGATCGGTGCGCTGATTATCGCCACCGTGCTTTGGCTGCGCCTTTCGTGATTCGACAACGCGCTCTGATCTAGCGACCGAAATGGCCGCGCCTTTGCCGGCGTCGCCTTAGGCGGGTGATTTAGGCCACCGCGCAAGGAGGTGGTCGTTACCTGCGCGGTGGCTTGGAGGTAGTGTCAGAGAAGCGCCATCATTGTTTCGGCAGAGCTAATATCTACGCCCGGGCCGTCCTCGATATTGAGATGGGTGATCTTGCCGTCCTCGGCGATCAGGGCGTAGCGCTGACTGCGCATCGCCATGCCAAAGCCCGTTGCATCCATCTCCAGGCCGAGCGCCTGCGTAAACTCTCCGTTACCGTCCGCCAGCATCACGATCGTGTCGTTGGCATTTTGCGCCTCGCCCCAGGCATGCATAACAAAAGCGTCATTGACTGAGAGACAAATAATACCGTCGACACCCATCTCCTTGATTTTATCTGCATTGACAACGTAGCCTGGCAAATGGGTCATTGAACATCCGGGGGTGAAGGCTCCGGGCACAGCAAACATCAGGATTTTATTGTTGTTGAAGAGGTCTGCGGTGGAAACCGGTGCTGGGCCCTCGCTACCCATGACGGAAAGGGTGCAATTGGGAATGCAATCTCCTACGGCAATAGTCATGTTTTCACTCCATCTTGTTACTGTGATTTATCGGCTCGCGTGCGCCCATGCGTCAGTCGAGACAGGTTCTGCGCATTTACACCCCGAATAGTACCTCATGAGGGCGGTTTTTCGAGTAATCGAGCATTGATTAGTTCACATTCTGCAAAAAAATCGGCCTGTTTTTCCCCCAAATAGGGCGCGCAGTACGAAAGTGCTTGCAGCACTCCTAGGTGGATGGATTGCTGCGCACTCAGCGGTTCACCTGCAAATTGCTGGAAGCTCAGCCAATACATCAGTGTCATCGCCATGCTGTTTGCGATGTTTTGCAGGCGCGCCTCGGGTGGCGTGACGTCGGCCGATGCGAGTAAGTCTGTTGCCAATTGCGCCGATGCGCGATGTTTCAGCGACATCAGGCGACGCATCCCCCGATCGACTTCCGGGTATCGCTGCATGAGATCAGTCTGATTCAAATACAGGAAGCGGTACTGGTGCATCACCTCAAGTACCACGGTCAAAAAAAGCCAGCCGCGTTCCAGTGGCTTGCTTTGATCCAAAAAATCATCCGCTGTCAGCGGTGTGGCCAAAATGCTCGCCAGTTCCCGGTAATACTCAGCGAACAGTGTCGAGACAATGCCGTCTTTCCCCTTGAAGTGGTAGTAAAGGTTGCCCGGACTGATGTCGAGCTCAAGTGCGATATCGTTGGCCGTTACGTTCCGCTCACCTTGTTCGTTGAACAATTGCGTTGCGGTTAGAAGAATGCGCTGAGCGGTTTTCATTAACGCCGATTGTAGCGCGATGAGGGTCAGAGAGCCCTCTCGCAAGGTATTGATTTAGCTCGCGACGCTGGTTTGTTAGGCAAAATCAGCGTGTCGAAACCGCGGAAACAGAGCGCACGGCGCGGCGGCAATCGTTGCGAAGATGGCGCGGAGACGAAAAATACGGGGCGCTGGCGCAAAAAAAGGGAGCCGAGGCTCCCCAAAAAAACTGACGGACCGGATGGCGGCTTAAGCTGCCTTGCCAAACTTGGATCTCAAATCCTCAAAGCGGGACTTGGCTTTCTTCATCTGCGCCTCAAGTTTTGAACGATCAGCTAGAGAATCCAGCTCAAGATCAGCCAAAGTTTTAAGGGCGTCTTTCTCTACCGCTGTGCCACGCTTGATCAGTGCCTTGTAGAGCTCTTCGGCCTGCTTGCGGCGCTCGATCAGCCGGCTTTGTGCTTCATCCACCTGCTCCTGCAGACTGGAGAACTGCTCGAGCAACTGATCATAGGCTTTGCCGTACACCCCCAAACCAGCGAGAAGCGCATTACGACCGGTATCAATCGCTTTGGGTCTCGCCCGTGTTTTAGTGGTGCTGCTGGCCTTGGCTTTGGTTTTGGTGGCGGGCTTTTTCTTCGCCGGGGCCTTTTTGGCCTTGGCGGGCGCTTTCTTTACCGCAGCTTTCTTGGCTGCAGCCTTGGGTGCTGCTTTACTTTTGGCTTCTGCCATGACGTTTCTCCTCATCGAGATGTCTGAACACGCAGCAAAGTGTGGCGTCAAAAATTAGAATCTGCCCTCTAAAAACCCCGGTGGCCGTGGCAATTTTGCACAGACCAACATCAATTGGCATGATAACTGCCAATTTTTGGGATGTTCAGAGGGGCCTAGCAATGGGAACAATGTCAAAAGTAGTGGCAGTCCTCGCGGCCTTACTTCTGGTCGCTGCTTTGGCGTTAGTGCGGGACGGCGAGCGCATCATCCCTCAGGGCGAGGGTAAGGTTGAGCTGGATGTGGGTGAATTCGAGGTATTCCCGCTCCCCGACTATGTAGCCGCCGTGGTCAGTGACGATTACAAAAGTTATTTCATCGAAGTCGCGCCCGGTATCAAGATCCATGTGCTGGAGATCGGTCAGGGGTACCCGGTTTACCTCCAGCACGGCAATCCGACTACCGGCTTGCTATATCGAAAGGTCGCCGCATTGCTGCCTTTGGATCGCGTCAGGGTCATCATGCCGACCCTGGTGGGGCTCGGTTTTTCCACCAAGATCCCGGCGAGAGAGCACACTCTCGCTGACCACATGCGCTGGATGAACGGTGTGTTGACGATACTCGAACTCAAAAAGGCGGTTTACGTGGGTCAGGATTGGGGTGGGCCCGTGGGCATGGGGGCCTTGTCACTGTCACCCGGGGTGCTGAAGGGGGCTGTAGTCATGAACACGGGGTTTAGCGCCCCCCGGGCACCCCTGGATATCAGCAGGGCCCATGCGGTGGTGAAAACGCCGCTGGTCGGGGAGTTTGTGGTGGAAGCTATGTCCTCGTTTTTTTTCGAGCGTTTAGCTAACGTTCAGGGTGATCCAGCGACGATGCCGCCGGAGGTTATGGATCTTTATCGACGTCCCCTCGAGGACAGCGGCAACAGCAAAGCGACGCTGGCGCTCATGCGAATGGTGCCGGATGGGCCTGACCATGCCAGTGCGCCTGCTTTAAGAGATGTAGAGCGCTACGTGGAGGGATTGGATATCCCGGCAGAGCTGGTCTGGGGAATGAACGATCCCATTTTGGCCAAGGGCCTACCCGTCATGCAGACAATGTTTCCAGCCGCACCCGTCACCGAGACTGAGGCAGGGCATTTCCTTCAGGAAGAGGTACCCGACGCCATCGCGGCGGCCATCATGCGCGTTATCGACGCGGTGCAGACAAAGTGAACGGACGCCTCATACCTGCCTTTTGGTAGCTTTGCACACAGGCCCAAATATCACTTTGCGGCGTACAACCTTACACTGCGCCCCCGCCGTGAGTGGGGCAGATACAGGTAGCGGGTGACCGATAAGGCTTGAGTCGGACTGGCAAATGCATCTTGAAAGTCGCGGACACTGCCCCCATTTCGAGGTCCCACGGAGAAGAGTGATGCACCAATGACTGACCCCAGCGTTATAGGAAATCGCTTCAACCGCCGACGATGGTTTGGTTCGGTGCTTTTCACCGTGGCGGGCCTTGCGGTCTGTTTCCTTGTGCTGGTGGGCAAGCCCGCAACACAACCGACGCAACTACCAGAGCCCCGCCGACCCTTGGTGGCGGTGATTGTGGCGGAGCCGTCGGATCACAGCATTTCTGTCCGCACTCAGGGCACTGTCGAGCCGGTACGGCGAGTTGGCCTTGTGGCCCAAGTGAGTGGCAAAGTCGAGAGCGTTAGCGATCGATTCCTTGACGGCCGCTTCTTCAAAGCGGGTGACATCCTGTTGGAATTGGAAAAGGCTGACTATCAATTTGCGATAGCCCGTGCTCAGGCGCAGGAAGCTGCCGCAGCCCAGCGCGTTGCCGAGGAGCGTGGCCGCAGTTTACAAGCGCAGCGGGAGTGGCGCGATTTGGGCACCAATGAAGCCAATGATCTGTTTTTGCGCAAGCCACAACTCCGTGCCGCTGAGGCTTCGCTGCTGGCGGCTGAGGCCGACGTGGCGGCAGCTAAACTCGCGCTTGAGCGCACCACCGTGCGCGCGCCATTTGATGGGCGCCTGGAGCGCAAATCCGTTGATTTGGGGCAATTTGTTGCACCCGGCTCTGTGCTGGCGGAGATCTATGCCACCGACCGCGTGGAAATCCATTTACCGATCAGCGACTCACAGTTGGCGTTACTGGATCTGCCGCTTTTTGAGACCGAGGTAGCGGCTTATCCTCCAGTAACGCTGAGCGCAGCATTTGGTGGGGAGCGCTGGGAGTGGCAGGGCAAAATAGCCCGGGTAGAGGCCAGTATTGACCGAGACAGTCGAGTCACTTTTGCCATAGCAGAGGTCAGTGACCCCTTTGGCGGCACTCAGTCGAAGCGGCCGCCATTGACGCCCGGGCTTTTTGTAGAGGCCAATATCAGCGGTAAGCCGATTCAAGAATCAGTCGAGCTGCCCGCGACGGCCTTGCGTGGTGACAATACAGTGCTTTGGATAAATGAGGAAAACCGTCTGGAGCGTCTTCGCGTTGAGTTGTTGCGGCGGGAGCAGGATCGGGTATGGGTCCGCGGCCTCGAGTCCGGGCTGCGGGTCGTCGCAGAACAGAGCAGCCTCTTGGCGGCCGGCACAGCAATAGAGATCGCCGAGAAGAGGCCGACCAATGGTTGATAAGCCCGGCCTCCTCGGTTGGTTCATATCCAACCCGATTGCCGCCAATCTCATGATGGTGGTGTTGGTCATTGGGGGGCTTTACAACATTCCCGGGCTCGACAAGCAGTTTTTCCCAACGCCGGTCGTTGACCGAATCAGCATCTCAATGCCCTTTCCCGGCGCCAGCCCGAGAGAAGTTGAAGAGCAGATATGTGTTCGCATAGAAGAAGCTATTCACGATCTTGACGGTATTAAAGAAATTCGCTCGACTGCGTCGGACGGTGTGGGCCAGGTCATCGTCGAAGCACTGCCTGACTTTCCAACGCAACGTCTGACCAACGAAATCAAAACCCGTGTGGACGCGATTAACACATTCCCCAATGACGCCGAGCGCCCGGTGGTAGTTGAGTTGGTATACCGGCACATGTTGGGAATTGTCGCGCTTGCCGGTGACCTGGACGAATGGGAGCTGAAAGAGCTGGGGGAAACGCTGCGGGATGATCTGGCGCGGCAGCCCTGGATCTCGGTGGTTGATTTAGTATCCCCCCGCCGTTATGAGGTGTCCGTCAATGTCTCCGAAATTGACCTCCGACGTTACAACCTTTCCTTCGATGATGTTGTCGGCGCGATTCGTGCCGCCTCCCTCAACTTGCCTGCCGGGGCCATCAAGGGCCGAGACGGGGATATCCGTGTTCAAACGAGAGGTCAGGCCTATGACCGAGAGGACTTTGAGCGCATTGTCTTGTTGACGGCCCGGGACGGCACACAAATCTACCTCGGTGAAGTCGCCACGATTCAGGATGGCTTTGAGGATGTCGATACGTTGAGTCGTTTTAATGGCAAATCAGCGCACGCCCTTTATGCCTACGTTACTACCCATCCAGATGTGGTGCAGTCGTCACGCGTGATTACCGACTGGGTTTCTGAACAGACACTGAATCTGCCCGACGGTGCCACACTGACGTTTTGGCGAGATTCGGCTGTTCCTTTCAAGGGCAGAGTAGAGACGCTTCTGAAAAATGGTTTTGGCGGACTCGTGCTCGTGTTTCTAGTCTTGGTTTTATTCCTTCGGCCCGCGGTAGCCATTTGGGTGTCCGTGGGTATTGCAGTAGCGTTTTTTGGGGCGTTTTTCCTCCTGCCCTACACGGGCGTCGGGCTGAACATGATTTCGCTTTTCGCTTTCTTACTGGTTCTGGGCATCGTCGTGGATGACGCGATTATTGTTGGAGAGTCCATACACACTACCCAGCTGAAAGGGCTCACTGGCGATACCGGGGCGCTGTCAGGTGTCAGAGAAGTATTCAAACCTGTCTTGTTCGCCGTTATCAGCACAATGGTGTTTTTCGCGCCAATGTTATTTATGCCCGGTGAATGGGCGCACGCCGCCAAGGGGATTCCGATCGTTGTTCTGCTCGTGTTGACTTTCTCTCTGGTTGAGTGCCTTTGGATTCTCCCTGCGCATCTCTCAACCCTTGGCCCAGAGAAGCCGGCTACCTCCGGGCTACTTAAGCGGATAGAAGGCTACCGGCACCGCTGCGCAGATTGGCTGATGTCTGTAGCCAAATATCGTTACCGGCCCTTTTTAGCTTGGACGCTCAAGCGGCATTTATACGTCGCGGGCTTCTTTTTGGTGATGCTGAGTTTTAGCCTGGCGTTATATGGGGGGGGGTGGCTGCGGTCCGCGTTTTTTCCGCGCATCAATTCGGATTTCATAGAGGTCGAGATCACCATGCCCGAGGGCGGATCTTTCTCGGCTTCGGAGCGGGTTATGGAGCGCGTCGTCAGCGCGGCCGAGGTGCTCAAGGCGGAGTGGAACGCGCGGCCGGAGTATCAGGGCAGCCCTGCCATTGGCAGCATTTTGGGTCGCGCAAATGAAAACTCGGTAGAGGTATTTGTTCAGACAATCTTTGAGGGTGTTGATACCGAGGCCATAGCCAAGCAGCTCAGGAGTGAATCCGGCGCTTTGGCCGAGGCCAAGGAAGTGCGCATGGATTACACCATCCGCGATCCTGGCAAGCCCATCCGACTCGTTCTGGCATCACGTAATGTAAAAGATCTTGAAGTGATGTCCGGTGACGTCAGGGATGCGCTACTCTCATACCCCGGCGTTTTCGATGTGTCGGACAGCTTTGACAGCCCCCGCGACGAACTCGTTTTGGAGTTAAAGCCCGCCGCCGAAACCTTGGGCATATCGTTGGCTGACGTCGCCAGACAGGTCAGGCACGCGTTTTACGGCGCTGAAGCGCAAAGAATTCCTCGCGGCCGGGAGGATGTGAAGGTAATGGTGCGCTATCCGGAGGCGGAGCGCCTGGCAATTGCCAACCTCAATGATATGTACATTCGCACTCCCAGCGGTGACGAAGTCCCGTTTGAGGCGGTAGCCACTTATCGAATTGAGCCAGGATACCAAAAACTCGAGCGTCTGGATCGACTGCGAACGTTGGAGGTCGAGGCAGACGTAAAGGCAGATGGCCCCGCGCCGAGGGCCATCGTCGAATCCGTATTCCGGGATTTCCTGCCAAGTTGGCAGCAGCAATACCCGGATTTGTTTGTCAATCTGGATGGTGAGTTACAGGAAGAAATCGAGTTCAGGCAGGCGACGGTGAAATTAATGGCGCTGGCCATGATGATTATCTATGGACTAATGGCAGTTGTTTTTCGCTCCTACTGGCAACCGGTTCTGGTGCTGACTGCTGTACCTTTTGGCATCATGGGGGCCATATTTGGTCACTTGATCCTGGGATGGCAGGTGAGTTTGTTTTCTATCATGGGCATCACTGCCTGCGCTGGGGTTGTGGTCAATGACAATCTGGTGCTGATTGACCGCATTAATCGCTTGCGCGATGAGGGACAGGAATTGGTCTCTGCGCTCTTACAGGCGGGAGAGGACCGGTTTCGGCCAATTATCCTGACCTCTCTCACCACCTTCGTGGGACTGCTGCCCATCATGTCTGAGACAAGTGTGCAGGCGCAGTTCCTGATACCGATGGTGACTTCGCTGGCTTTCGGCGTCTTATTTGCGACTGGGGTAACGCTTATTTTGGTACCGACTCTGTACCTTATTGCTGAGGATGCGAGGCTGCTCAGGGTGCGACTTTTAGGGCGTAACGAGCCGCGATCCGAGCTTGGCGGGGCTGCCTCTTAAGCTGGCTTGAGGTTTGACGACCCAGCCTCGTCTCGCCTCGCGCTTCACCTAGCTAAAGGCGTTGGAAACCCGTCGTTACGCGGGTTTAGGCCCCGCTTGCACAATCGCTTCGCTGACATCGAACTGGGCAATGTTCTTGACGAAAAGCTCGGCAAGCTGCGTGGCTTGAGCCTCGTAGGCTTCGTCATTTCCCCAGCCCGCTTTGGGATCGACATACTGCGGTTCGACACCGGGAATGCTGGTCGGGTAATGGAGGTTGAGTCTATCGAGGTAGCGCATCTCGCCGCCAATGAGGACCCCGTCCTGTGCGGCCTTGACGACTGCACGGGTCACAGGAATGGGGAAGCGAGAGCCCGTGCCACCTGGCGCGCCAGATCCCCCGGACCAGCCGGTATTGATGAGGTATACCTGACTGTCGAAGTCTTCAATACGCTTTATCAGCAGCTCGGCATAATCCCCTGCAGGTCTCGGCATAAAAGGCGCCCCAAAACAGGTGGAAAAGGTGGGGTTGATGCCTGCGGCGGCACCCACCTCTGTGGATCCAACCCGTGCGGTATAGCCAGATAAGAAATGAAAAGCTGCGGCCTCTTTGGACAAAATCGAGATCGGCGGTAACACCCCGAACACGTCGCAGGTCAGGAAGATGACGCATTTAGGCTCACCACCTGCGTTGGTGGCAGAACGTTTGGCAACGTGCTCCAGCGGATAACAGCAGCGACCATTCTCGGTCAATTGTGTATCGGAATAGTCGGCGTGCCCCTGCCCGTTCAATACAACGTTTTCCACAATCGCACCGCTGCGAATAGCGTTCCAGATCACTGGTTCATTGTCTTGGCTGAGGTCGATAGTTTTGGCATAGCAACCGCCCTCTATATTGAACACAGCGCCTTTGCACCATCCGTGTTCGTCATCACCGATCAGATAGCGCTCGGGGTCAGCTGACAGCGTTGTCTTGCCCGTTCCGGACAGGCCAAAAAATAATGTGGTGTCGCCGTCCTCACCGATATTGGCAGAGCAATGCATCGGCATCACGTCTTTCTCGGGTAGCAGGAAGTTTTGTACCGAGAACATCGCTTTTTTCATTTCACCCGCGTAACGCATCCCTGCAATCAAAACTTTGCGCTGACCAAAATGAATAATCACGGTCGCGTCTGAATTCGTGCCGTCGCGCTCCGGATCGCAGACGAAATCGGCTACGTTCAGTATTTTCCATTCAGGTTTATTTGCAGGGTTATAGGTCTCTGGCCTGATGAACATGTTGCGGCCAAACAGCGATTGCCAAGCAGTAGCGGTGGTCACCGTTACCGGCAGGTAATGGTCATTGTGTTCGCCCACGTGCAGGTGCTGAACCCAGGTTTCCGATTCGTTTGCGTGTGACTTGACGCGCTCCCACAGCACGTCAAAGCGATCTGCATCAAAGGGTCGATTCACACCGCCCCAGTCAATGGCGTCTTCGCTGGAGGGCTCCTTCACCACGAAACGATCGGCTGGCGATCGGCCCGTTCTGGCGCCGGTCACCACCCTCAAAGCGCCCGTATCCGAGAGGATGCCCTCTCCTCGAGAGAGAGCCATCTCGATCAGCTCGGGTGGCAAAAGATCATGGTGAGTGGTTGGGGTGAGAGGTACAGCTTCGTTCATGTCGAAATCCATAGTGAGTGCGATGTGCAGTTATCTGCAGGTGCTTTTTTAATAGGTATTGGGTCTTGCCTTGTGCGCCCGGTCCTTATCCGGTCTGGGTTGTTTGTCAGTGTACGGTGTGCCCCGCATTGTCGTTGTTGAGTACGACCTGATCAAATTGATAGGTCGCGCCGCAGAGCTCACACGTCAGGACAATTTTGCCCTGCTCAGCCAAAATTTCGGCCTGCTCAGTTTCCGGGAGCATTGAAATAGTGTTGGCACTTCGCTCCCGGCTACACCGACATTTAAACAAAATGGGCGCCGGCGGGTACAGCGTTACCTTTTCTTCGTGAAACAGCTTAAAGAGTAATGTTTCGGGGGGCGAGCACAATAGCTCCTCAGGAGTGACAGTTTCTGCCAAAAGGCACAGGGTCGACCATCGCTGGTCGCGCGTTGCGCCATCCTCTTTTTGTGCCGGCAGTTGCTGCAGCATTAAGCCGGCACTTTGATCACCATTTGAAGCCAGCCAAAACCGGGCTCCCAGTTGTTCGCTCTGGGCAAAATATCGTTCCAACGCCTGTGCCAGTGAATGGCCCTCTAGGCTAATAATGCCTTGGTATCGCTGGTCTGATTCTCGCTCGATGGTAATGGCGAGTTGCCCGCCGAGGAGGTGATCCATCGGTTTACGCGCCTCTTTGCTGATGTCGCCACGAGCAATACCGCGAATATGGCGCTCGCTGGAGCACTCCACCATTGCAAGGGTGATGCCGCTCTCGCTTTTGGCTTGGAGGATAATTCGGCCCGCATACTTCAGATTATTGCTGATCAGTACCACAGCAGAGGCAAACTCTCCCAACAGGCGTTTGACGCTCTGGCTGTAGGGTTGCTGGCTTAACATTTCGGCCAGCACCGCGCCGAGCTGCACCGATTCACCGCGAACGTCTGCTTCATTGAACAGGAAACGGCGACTGCTGTTGTCGGGGGAGCTCATTTGTCAGTCACGCGGTGCCGTTAGGGAGTGTAGGATAACGTGAATCAAGGCCAACCCCAATTCGATTGCCGTATGTCCGATATTCGTTTGTCCAGAAGCCATACCTTGACGGCGGAGGAGCGTGAGCGGGTGATGTCGGCGCTCGCCCAATATCTGGTCGATACGCTCAAGGCGACGGTGCAACAGCATAAAGATCAGGTGACCTTCAAGGGCGCAGGTTTTGGGGGGAAAGTAGCGATGGGCCCTACCACCGTGGAGGGCACGGTGCAGCTGGGAATGATGATGAAGCCCTTGAAGGGCACCATCACCCGAGAGATTGGGAAAGTTTTGGATCAGTATTTGGGGGTACCGTGACCCCCGGATCATGTATCAGCTGGCCAGTGCCTTAACGCGCGCGTTCAACCGGCTTTTGTGCCGAGCGGCCTTATTCTTCTTGATGATGCCGCGGTTAGCCATGCGGTCGATAACCGGCACTGCTGAGTCGTAAGCCGCTTGAGCGTCCTCTGCCTTGCCTGAGTCGACTGCGGCCACCACCTGCTTGATTTTGGTGCGAACCAATGATCGCAGGCTGGCGTTGTGTGCTCTGCGCTTGTCATTTTGACGGGCGCGCTTTCTGGCTTGGGGGGAATTGGCCACCGGTTTGCTCCATAGGGATCGTAAAAGGCCGCGAATAATCTGGGATACCGGTTTCAATGTCAACCGGAGAACCCCGAAGATAGCCGGGTTTGCGGTGTTTTACCTTTTTACCAGCCCAACCAGATCATTATCCAACCGGCGACAGCGAAGGCGATCACCGCGCCCGCCTTGTCCAACCGAAAAAAGGCATAGCCGAAGCCTAACGGGGGGAACAAGAGTGAGCACATGCCCCAAGCATATTCCTCCTTCCATGACACGATCAGCAATAGAACCCAGCTGACCACCAGCGACACAGAGCCAAGGGTGATCAAAAACGAACTAGACGCTTCCATTGGTGCTCTCAGAGGGGTAGTTTTCGCCGCGGATCGCAGGGTATCAGAAACACGCAGACGGGGGCACAATAGGGTGGCGGCTCGAGGCAAATAGCGTATGACAGAGGACCCGTCGTCTCCGACAGAGGATCCGTTTTCGGAGATCAGACCTTATTCCAATGCCGAGGCCCCCGAGGTCATCCGGCGCTTGGCGCAAAGCCGGGAGCTCGCAGAGACAATCGCTTTGTGGAAGTACCCGCGCTTGCAACGGCTGGCACCGCCCCTGGCAGGACGACTTGCTCGCGTATGGCTGTGGTTTGTAGCCCAGCGCTTATCCACCGTAGAGGAATTGCAAAATCTTATCGCGCCAAATTTGTCGCGAATGATCAAAAAGACTTCCCGATTTTCTACAAGCGGCATGGGCGAACTGGATTTGCAAAAGCCGCGCGTGTACGTGGGCAACCATCGTGACATCGTGATGGATCCTGCTTACGCAAATTATGCGCTGCACAGATCTGGATTTAGAACCCTGGCTGTTGCTATCGGCGATAACCTCTTGTCCAAGCCCTGGATATCCGACCTGATGCGCTTGAATAGAAGCTTCATCGTGAAGCGTAAACTGCAGGGCCCGCGAGCGCTCCTCGCGGCTGCAAAACTCCTGTCAGGCTATATCTGCGCGTCGGTAGAGGGCAATGACAATCCCATTTGGATTGCGCATCGAGAGGGAAGAGCAAAGGACGGCTGCGATATAACGGAGCCGGCGGTGATCAAAATGCTGACCCTCGCTCGGGATCGCGAGGAATCCCCAGAGACGCTGCTCAGCAGCTTAAATATCGTGCCTCTGATTATCTCTTACGAGCTCGACCCTTGCGATGCTTTAAAAGCCGCCGAGCTGACGGCGGGCGCGGGTTACGTCAAATCCGAATTTGAGGATATTACCTCTATCGCCACGGGCATCGTCGGACAGAAGGGTTGTGTGCACCTTCACTTTGGCACGCCGCTTCCACCTCAGCTCAACGTGGCTGACACCGTGGCGGCGATCGATCGACAAATGGTATGTCATTACCGCTTGTATCAAACGAATATCTGGGCCTGGCAGTGGCTTCACGAGAAACCGCTACCCCGCGAGCTTCAGTATGCGGCTGGGTCGGTTAGCGAAGCGGACTTTCGGGCCCGGTTTGAGGCGATTCCCGATGAACATCAGCATTGGTTTCTCACTATGTACGCCAATCCGGTAAATCGCGCACTGGTTGCCTCGCCGCTGGACGCCAGCCCTGACGTGGCGTCAGGTAATCCGATGTGATTGAAGAGTCGCTGCAGGACAGCATCCGCGACGCCTATCAGCAGCTCATTGACGCCCTTGAATTAAAGCCCCGGTGGGGACAGCGTCAGATGATCGCTGAAGTTGCCAATGCCTTGGGGGATCCCGAGGCGGAGACCCCTATTGCCGTGGTGGAAGCCGGCACCGGCACGGGAAAAACCATTGCCTATCTTGTGGCGACGTTGCCAGTGGCGCGCGCGCGCGGCAAGCGTGTTGTAGTGGCGTCCGCTACGGTGGCGTTGCAGGAACAACTGTTACTGCGCGACCTGCCTGATCTGATGCGCCACAGTGGACTCCGATTCGAGGCGGCATTAGCGAAGGGAAGGGGTCGGTATGTGTGTCTTTTGAAGCTGGATCATCAGCTTTCGGGAGCGGACAGTGAACCGCTGATTCCGCTCTATCCGGATGAGCTCGCGACCCCTGATTATCTCGACATGTTGCCTCTGCTGGAAGAAATGCTGACCGCGCTGTCTGCAGGCCGGTGGGATGGCGATTTTGATAACTGGCCTGGTGGCTTGGACACGGCAATCAAGCGCGTGGTTTCAACCGATCAAAACCAGTGCACGGGCCGTCGTTGCCCTCACGTTGGCCAATGCGCTTTCTTTAGAGCGCGCGAGGGGCTGGAAGAGGCCGATATTATCGTGACCAATCACGATCTCGTGTTGTCGGATCTCCGCCTCGGTGGCGGCGTAATACTGCCGGCTCCAGAGGACTGTCTCTATGTTTTTGATGAGGGGCATCAGTTGCCCGTGAAATGCCTGAACCACTTTGCACTGCGTTTTCATGCGGGCGCTACTCTTCAGGGGCTGCGGGACAGCGATCGCTGGATTCGACAATCTGTTGTGGGCTGGGAACGAGCGGGTCTGGACGAGCGCCTATCGCCACTGATTGCATCATTACTGGGGGACCTTCAGCAGCGGACAGAGGAGGTGACCCAACTGTTATGGGACCAATTCCCCGAGGAGGCTCTGGAGAGAGCGGAGCTTAGATTTGAGCACGGACGCGTACCCGATGCGCTGGGGGAATACGCGGTATCGCTTGGCGAGCAGTGGCGACAACTTCACCGCGAGGTGTCCCGTCTGGAAGCGAGCTTGGAGAATTCCCGAGACAACGCATCGGGTGCGCCCCAAGATGCTGATACAGACTTGGTCAATGTGCAGGGCCTCATCGCTCGGGCAGAGCAACAGGTCGCGCTTTGGCAGGCGATCAGCAGTGCGCCGCGGGAAGGTCAGGGGAGCGATGGCTGGGCGAGGTGGATCCAGCATCGGGGCGGCCCGTCTTCAGTGGAGTGTCAGGCGAGTCCCATCCTGCCGGGCGAGCTACTGCGCGACGCGCTTTGGCAGCGGGTGGCCGGGGCCGTGATTACCTCTGCTACGCTGACGGCACTGGGAACGTTCGATCGTTTCAAGGAGCGCTCGGGAGTACCCGATTCGGCAAGATGGAAAAAGGTCGCCAGTCCTTTTGACGCCTCACGAGCGGTCTTCTGTGTCCCCGCCATGACGTCCGACCCGGGTCAGGCTGATACGCATACGGACGAATTGATTCAATGCATTCCCAAATTGATCAAACACGATTTGGGTGTCCTCCTGTTGTTTACTTCCCGTCGGCAAATGGAAGTCGTGCTGGAGGGGATCAAGGACAAAATCCCTCATCAATCACTCGCACAGGATCAGATGAGCAAGAATATCTTGCTGCAACGGCACCGCGACCATATTGATGGGGGAGTGCCTTCGGCGATCTTCGGCTTGGCCAGTTTTTTTGAGGGTATTGATCTCCCGGGGAGCTATTGTGGCCACGTTGTCATTGCCAAATTGCCTTTTGCGGTACCCGACGACCCCATCGCCGCGTCGCATTCCGAGCTATTGCAAGTTCAGGGTCGGGACCCCTTTATGGAAATCAGTGTCCCCGACGCAGCACAAAAGCTGGTGCAAGCCAGTGGGCGGTTGCAGCGCACCGAGGACGATGAGGGCCGCATCACTTTGCTGGATAAAAGGCTCCTGACCCGCCGTTACGGGCGGGCAATATTGGAGACGCTGCCCGCTTTTACCTTCGAACTGGATGCCACCCCTTGAGATGAAGAGGAACCTGCCACAGCGCATGGCGATGCCGTTGCGCCGCAATAGGGAATGGGCGAGCCACTATGCTGCTTGAGCCGCCACGCAGCGATATTGCTGAGCGACTGATTGATCTCGAGGCACAGCTCCGCCAGCTCAATTTATGGGGGGCGGATCCGCCTTCGCCCGATGCGCTGGCATCAGAGCAACCGTTTGCCATGGATACGCTAGCGCTCGAGGAATGGCTCCAATTCATTTTTTTGCCCACCCTTTATCGTTTGCTCGATACCGGCGCTGCGTTGCCCGAGCGCTGTGCCATCGCGCCAATGGCTGAGGAGACATTGGGTAAGCGCGGGCTACCCGTCGCTTCCCTGATTGCTACGCTTCAGGACTTGGATCGCCTGATCACTGGATCGCAATAGTGCTGGCAAAAAAAACCCCGGCAGGCACCGGGGTTACCTGAAGGATAGACTTTAGAACTGGACGCGTTTTGTGAAACCACCATCGACCATCACGTTGGTTCCCGTCGTAAAGCCAGAGCGAGGGCTGGCCAGGAAGACGACCGTATCCGCCACCTCATAGTTACTGCCCATTCGGCCCATCGGAATATTGGCAATGGTCGTGTTGTAGAAGTCGGCCATGTGGGTCTTAATTTGCTCCCACGCGCCGCCTTCAAAATAAATCGGCCCGGGGCTAACGGCGTTCACGCGGATACCGGATGCGGCCAGCGATTGAGACAAATTGCTCGAGTAATTCAACAGGCCCGCCTTAATGGCACCGTAGGGACTCGGACCGGCAAAAGCTTCTACCGCGGCAGTAGTTGAGATGATCACGATGGCCCCTTGTCCTGATTTCGCCAAGTGGGGCTGGGTCAGTTCAACGCCGCGCCAGGTTGCCAACATGTCGGCCTCGAAATTGGCTCGCCACCCGGTTTCGGAATTATCCGCACCGCCTGCTGAAACGTTGGGCACAAAAATATCAATTCCCCCTAACGTATCCGCGCAATGGTTAATCCACGCCTCGAGAGAGGCGGGGTCAGTGACGTCTACTACACTGCCGCAAGCTTTAACCCCTTTGGCTGTGAGTGCTGCGACGGTCTCGTCAACTTCCGATTGATTGCGCGCGCAGACGCCAACGTGACACCCCTCATCGGCGAAGGTATCGGCAATTGCGCGGCCAATGCCCTTAGTCGACCCGGTGATGAGTGCGACTTTATCGGTGAGCTGTAGATCCATTATTTTTCTCCTTCCTTGACCATCAATGTTTTGAATGCGTTGGCAGAGTTTAACCGCTAACAGCCATGAATTCTCTCAGCGCCTCGCCACGGGAGCACACCCAGCTCTCCAGTGCTGTAATGCGCTTAAAAAAATGACCCACAATATACTCATCGGTGGTGGCAATGCCGCCGTGCAGTTGAATCGCCTCTTGCGATACTTTCCGTCCTACCGAGCTGGCTTTCACCTTCGCCGCACGAGCGAAGCGCGATCGATCAGCCGTATCGCTGTCAGCGGCCTCACAGGCGGCATAGACCAGAGAGCGTGTGAGCTCTACCTGAATCAGCATATTAGCCATGCGGTGTTGCAGCGCCTGAAACGATGCGAGCGGCTGACCAAACTGGACACGCTGCTTGGTGTAGTCCACGGTCGTATTCAGGGCGGCCTGCGCCGCGCCCAGTGTTTCTGCACTGCTCAAGGTCATTGCCAGTTCCCGGTAGGCATCAAGCGCAGTTTGCGCATCAGCGCCGGAAAAAAGGATCTGACGCTCGTCGATCGCTGTATCGAATGTACAGTTAGCGCCGCCACGGCCATCGTGCGTTGGGAAGATTTCACAGGAGACGCCCTCAGCATCGCGAGGGCATAGCACCCAGGCTAATCCCTGCTCGCCCGTAGCCAGCACAATAAAATGGGTTGCCGATGGTCCTGCACTGATCCAATGCTTGGCGCCGGTGAGCCGCCACCCGGTAGCGGTTTGGGTCAGCGTGGTGGAGGGATTTTCGCTTCTCCGGCCAGCGCCTTCGTCGATAGTCGCTATTGGGATTACCCCGCCGCTGGCAATATCGCCCACCCAATGCTCGGCCTGGGGGCTAGGCCCGATCAGGGCGCTGATCGCGGCGAGCACATCAATAAGCGGCTCGGTAACGAGGTATTGACCACAGAGTTCGGCCAAAATTGCGCATTCGCGGGTTCCCATGCCCAGGCCGTCTAGGGCTTCGGGCACAGGCAGGGCCAGCCATCCCATCTCGGCGAAGGCTTGCCAGTGCACTGGGTCTGCGTAGGTCCCGTTGGCGAGACGTTCACGTCGCGCATTGAAATCATAGCTGTCCCGCAGGTAACGTTCGGCGGCATCCATTAGCAGGGTTTGGTCTTCGTTCATTGCCTGATGCTCCGCTTAGAGCCCGAGCACATGCTTGGCGATGATGCCGCGCTGTATTTCTGCCGTTCCGCCATAGATGGTTGTTGCCCGGCTGTTGATATATTCCGCCATGGTGGTGACGCATTCCTCGGGCGCGGCGGTGGGTCCTTGGTAATCAGGTGAGAGCACTTCGCTCTGCCAAGGCATTGCGCCCTGGCCGGCCGCCTCCACCAACAATTCGGCGCATTGCTGGCCAAGTTCGGTGCCCGCTACCTTGACCAGAGAGGACAGCGCGCCCGGATGCTCGCCAGCGGCCACGGAGCCTTTGATCCGCAGTTCGGTTTGCTCCAGCGCCATCACATCAATCTGAGTCTCGGCAATCCGATAGGGGAAGGTGGGATCCTCGGCCGCAGCATTAGCCTCACTGGAAATGAGTCGCTGCAATTTGCGCAGTTGCTTCTTAAGGTCGATGGTGAAGTGTTGACCACCTCGCTCGAATTCGAGCAAATATTTGGCGACGGTCCAGCCTTGGTTTTCTTCTCCCAGCAAGTTGTTAACGGGAACGCGCACATTTTCAAAGAACACCTGGCACTGCTCCACTTCCCCATCGAGACTCGAGAAGGGCGTTACTGTGATACCCGGCGTTGCCATGTCGATCAGCAGAAAGCTGATTCCGGCTTGAGGTTTTACGCTTTTGTCGGTTTTTACCAGGCAAAAGATCCAATTGGCGTAGTGGGCCATGCTGGTCCAGATCTTGGTGCCATTGACGACATATTCATCACCCTCGCGATCTGCGGTGGTCTTCAGTGAGGCGAGGTCCGAGCCGGAACCCGGCTCTGAATAACCCTGACACCACACATCGTCACCCGAGATGATCCCGGGCAGGTAGGCTGTTTTTTGGGCGTCTGTGCCGAAATGCATCAGCATCGGGCCGAGCATTTGCACGCCCATCATGACGGGATTGGGTGCGTTAGCGAGCCGGCATTCTTCAAGAAAAATATAGTGCTGCTGAATGTCCCAGCCGGTTCCGCCGTACTCCAGCGGCCATTCGGGTGCACCCCAGCCTCTGGCATGCAAAATACGCTGCCACTGGCGACCCGCCTCGAAGTCGGAAAAGACGCTTGTGGTGCGCTCTCCGGCACGCGCGAGCTCGGGCGTGAGTGAGCCCGCCAGAAAATCGCGGATCGCCTCTCTGAAGGCGCTGTAGTTGGTCGGATCAGGATTGGATGCGTTCACTCGTTCAGTCCTCGTAAGCGTGCGCCTAGCCTAGCAATACGTCCTGCTTTTGTAACGATTGACGCAATATGGCTTTCTGGATTTTTCCAGAGGGCGTTTTGGGCATATCCTCGATAACGCCCAGCCACTGTGGCCACTTCTGTTTGGCGAGCTGTTGTTCATAACACAGCGTTGTGAGCGCCTCCAGTGTGGGCGGGTTACGGCCTTCATACAGTGTAATGAATATGGCGACACCCTCTCCGAGGCGCTGATGCGGCGCTGATACCGCCGCCGCCTCCATCACGTCGGGGTGCTGCATGACCGCCTCCTCGATCTCACGCGCAGAGAGGTTTTCGCCCCCGCGAATAATGATGTCTTTCTTGCGGTCGGTAATGACGATGGCCTGAGTGTCCAGCAACTGCCCGATGTCACCGGTCATAAAGAAACCATCGCTGGAAAACGCAGCTTCATTTTGTGCTACCTCGCGGTAGCCTTGCATCATGGCCGGCCCCCGTACCCAGATTTCGCCCTCTGCGTTGAGACCCAGATCCCTGCCGTCATCATCGCAGATGCGCACATCGTAGTTCCGCACTTTGCCGTCGGTCTCGGCCGCCAGCTGGGTTTCACCGTCTTCGGTGAAGCCGACGGTGACGAGTGGCACTTCGGTCGAGCCATAAACCCTGACGGCGCGACAATCGGCAAGCACTTCGCGTGCTTCATAAATCAGTGCCGCGGGTACTGCGGCGCCACCGCAGGCGAAAAGCCGGAATCCCGGAAGCGTTTTTCCCGAGCGTTTGCATGTATCGACCAGCTCCCGCAAAAACGGCGTGGCACTGACACAACTCGTTGCCCGATAATTTTCGATCAGCGTGACTGCTTTATCGACTATCCAGCTCTCCATCAGCAGCACTTTACAGTCGGTGAAGAAAGGCAGCTCGATGCCGTTGACGTAGCCTGTCACGTGGGTCACCGGGGAGGGCATAAGCATCATGTCGTCCTTGCCAAGCGCCCAGGCCTCTACGCCGTTATCCAGCGCTTTGGCCAGCGTGTTGTGGCTGTGGCGCACCGCTTTGGGGTTGCCGGTAGTGCCCGAGGTGTACAAAACAACCTTGGTATCATTTGGGTCTACTGTGGCGACGTCAGCATCAACTTCTGAAGGGTTCGCCATAAGCGCTTCATAGCTCAGGATGTCATCGGGCAGCGCTTCTTCGGCACCGCAGCAGATCACGTGCTTCAGATGTGGCAGCGAAGGCCTCAACGTCGCGATCATCTCCACGTAATCGAAACCGCGGATGCGATGGGGGATAAAAACGATCTCGCTTCGCGCATCGTTCAAGATGAACCCCAACTCTTTACCACGGTATATCGGGACGACGGGGTTGATCACCAGTCCGCAGATGGAAGCCGCGATGGCGACCGGAACTGATTCAGGAATATTGGGTAACTGAAAAGTAAGTGTTGCGCCCGGCGTTATTCCCAAGCGCTGAATTTGTGCGGCGAGGGCGCTGCCTTGGCGCCAGGCATCGGCAAAGCTCAAGGTGTGGCCGGAGTCGAAGCGTAGCGCGATTTCATCGGGCCGCTCATGCGCGCGTGCCGCAGCAACTTGGGCCAGTGTCACGTTTCGATAGGTTGTATCGGTAATTAGATCCATGGTTTCCCCGCGAGGCTATCGCTGGATGGGTGTGTTATTTTGGCTCGCTCAGCTTCCGGTTCGACAGTCCCGCCCCCGGGAGTATCGCGGGCGGTTAAAAGCATGAGGGAGTTTCTGACAGACCGCGATGACTATATAGTATGAACGATCCCTAAAACAAACCAACTTGCTTGTTTATAAGAATTGGTCGACGGTCGCGGCGTGTTGAGCCCGGCATGAACGGCCCCCAGAGAATCGACGAATGAGAGAGGTAAACCATGATCGTCCCGAGTGAAAAGAGCACGCGCATGTTAGGCGAGCTGAAAGCGTTCATGGCGGAGCACATTTACCCAGCCGAGGCGGCCCACCGAGAGGCCCTGCATAGCGCTGAGAATCGTTTTGCGTCCATGCCGCTGGTCGAGGATCTGAAAGAGAAAGCGCGGGTTGCTGGCTTGTGGAATTTGTTTGTGCCCCCCGATTTTGCAGAGCACAGCGACCATGAGGGGATGAGTTTCCTAGATTACGCGCCGCTGGCTGAGGAGATGGGGCGCGTCATCTGGTCACCCGAAGTCTTTAATTGCAATGCGCCTGATACGGGAAATATGGAGGTGCTGATGAAGTTTGGTACCGAGGCGCAGAAAAAGGATTGGCTCGAGCCCTTGCTCAAGGGTGACATTCGCTCCTCCTACGCAATGACCGAGCCCCAGGTGGCCTCGAGTGACGCAACCAATATCCAGCTCGATATTCGCCGAGACGGTGACGAGTGGGTGCTTAATGGACATAAGTGGTTCATTACCGGTGCGCCTTATGAGCGCTGTAAGATTTTTATCGTGATGGGCAAGAGTGATGCCGATAACCCCAACCGCCATTTGCAGCAAACGCAAATTCTGGTGCCCAAAGACACACCTGGCGTCGCCGTGCTGCGACCGCTGACAACCTTGGGTTACGACGATGCGCCCATTGGTCACGCGGAGGTGACGTTCACCGATGTGCGAGTGCCCCTGGATAACTTGTTATTGGGTGAGGGCAGAGGCTTTGAGATTGCCCAGAGCCGTCTGGCGCCCGGTCGCATGCACCACTGTATGCGTCTTATCGGCGCCGGGCAGCGTTGCCTTGAGCTCGCCTGCCAGCGCGTGGAAGACCGGGAAACCTTCGGTAAAAAATTGAGCCAGCATCAGTCGATCCGCGAAAACATCGCCAAGAGCTATGCCGAATTGGAAATGGCCCGCTTACTGGTGCATAAGACCTGTTGGCACATTGATCATCACGGCGTGAAACCGTCGATCGAACTGATCTCGGCCACTAAAATAAGCGTGCCGCTCATGATTCAGGCGATTATCGACCGTTGCATGCAAATGCACGGCGCCGGTGGCTTAACCGAGGACTGGTGTATGGCCGAGCAGTTTAACTATGCGCGCTGGTGCCGTCAGGCGGATGGTCCTGATGAGGTGCACCAAATGGCACTCGGCAAACGCATTATTCAGCAGTACGCTGGGGCGTCGAATTGATCGCTTGCTGCTGACGCGATGAATTCAAAACCGCTCGCGGTGACTCTGAGTCATGGCAGCGGAGTCGCGCTAGAGCGATACAGACAACCATAGAGAGGGGGGTAAGACGATGACCGATGACGAGAAAATAGCCTTTGTACAGCAACTCTATGCCACAACGGGTGCCGGGGATTTTGATACCGCCGAGACCATGCTGACCGATGATTTTTTCATTATTGAGGCCGAAGGCCTGCCGATGGCAGGGGAGTACCACGGCAAGAGAGCGCTGCGCGATTTGTATTCCCATGTGTTTGGGACGTTGAAGGTCGCCGATCTTGAGCCAGAGGTCATGACAGTGGGCGGAGACTATGTGGTCAACATGGTGTCGTTCCGGTTCGAAAATCCGGATCTTGCACCTGCCAGATTGGCCGAATTGTTCCGGTTCCGCGACGGCAAAGTCTGTGAAATTCGCCCTTATTACTTTGATCCCAAGCCCCTTGTAGACGCCTGGGCTCACTACAGTAGCGCGGCGTAGGCTGGATCAACTGAAATCGACATCAACTAACCGCTGGCGAAGTAATATGAGCGGGCGCCATCAAGCCTGAGGCGGTTAATCGTGCCGGCGCTGTAAGATAAGCACCTTGGGTGCGCGCAGAGCACTCTCATAGCAAAAAAACCCCGCGCTGCGGGGCTTTTTTGTGGCCCGTAGACTTTCTCAGATTAGCTCAGGTATTTGTCGATGGTCTGATGCAAATGCCGGATTCGGCTTTCCTGATAGCTGGCGAGAATGACCTTGCCGGTCGCTGAGTTTTTCATACCCTTCTGTACCGCCGGCAGGTTGGCATCATCCTGATCGAAAACGCCGCCCAGTGACCCCAACGCTTCATGGGATGAAAAGGGCTGATCCGGCGGAATCACCGTGCAGGGCACGGCAGCGGGCCGCTCGCTACCTGTTGGATAACGCAAGAGAATTCGGACATCAAAGATGCAACTGTCGGGGTCATCGCCATTGGGCAAGAACCGGTAAACAATATTGCCGCCGTAGCCTATCCACACTTGGAAGTTCGGGAACAGGCTATACAGAATGGCATCCTGCAGTTCGGCCATGGTGGGATCGTCGAACGCCTCTCCAGCGGCCTCCTCGAACATCTCGCGATTCATGTGGGCGACATATTCACGAGCGCTTTGGCCGTCTTCCATGTCAACGCCCTCATCGCTATCCGTCGCCATGCGGCCGGAGAGCTTCAGGATGTCCCGGGTAATGGTCTCTTCACTGACGTCACTAAGATGAGGACTTGCAACACCCATCGGTGTGACTGAGCGACTCACATTGTCGCCCCAACAGTCGTATTGCGAGTTTGCATCGCCGGTGAAGGTGAGGATTTGCTTGTGGGTTTCGACGGTGTGCCAGGACTCCATGAAGGCTTCGGCACCGACTTTCCAGTTGCAGTTCATGACCCGTTGCACGTGAACTCCCGTAAAGTACTCCTCCAGCGGGAAGCGCTTGAAGTGATCGGGTAGGACCTCCATATAGTCCTCAAGGGGCGGTGCATCCTGATCAAAATTGATGAACACGAAGCCACCCCATGTCGCCACTTTGACCTGTGGCAGGCTCATATCCCGTCCTTCGATATGCTCGAAGTCCCACTGATTAGGGATGCCTTTGAACTGGCCATCCAGATCCCAGGTGGCACCGTGGAAAGGGCAGCGGAACTTGTCGACAGATCCCGACTCGTCGCGCAGGCATCGTCCTCGGTGCCGACAGGAATTAATGAACCCCTTGATCTCCCCGGATGGCGTGCGCGTGACAATCACACTGCGGTTGATGATCCAGTAGACGTGGTGGTCGCCGGGCTCGGGGATCTCCTCTTCGCGACAGGCCATCTGCCAGACGCGGGGCCACATCTCTTCTTTTTCTTTATTGAAGAACTCCCGACTGATGTAGCGCTCTACCGGGAGGTCTTCGTCTCCCATATGCGGGTTGTGTTGAACCCGCAGGTACTCGGGCACTTCGACAGTTTCTAGGTCGAGCAGATCCTGCCAGGTTGTACCGACAAAGCGACCCCCATCCCCCTGTTGTTTCTGTTCTGCGTTCGCCATCGTCTATCCCTTATGCTGTCTTTGATGCCCGAGACTCGGTGTCGGGCGATTTAACGCGCCAAAATATTCACGCCACTGATGCCCGGTGCGCCATACACGTGGGTATACCCAATCTTGGGTTCACCGGCTACCTGCCTTGCGCCTCCCTCCCCTCTAAGCTGCACGCAGATCTCGTGGACCTGACGCAGGCCGGAGGCTCCCACAGGCTCGCCGTTGGCGAGGCAGCCACCATCCGTATTGACCGGCAGGCGTCCGGTAATCTCAGTGACGCCCTCAGCCAGCCACTGCTCCTGATCACCGTGAGCGCAAAATCCGTTCTCTGCCATGTGCATAATTTCGGCACCCACCTCGGTGTCCTGAAGCTGCGCAACATCAACATCCTCCGGGCCCACTCCGGCCAACTCGAATGCGGCTTGGGAGGCAGTTACCGTCGGTGATGCCGCGACTTCTGGGGGTTGGGAGGGACTGAAGACCTCAAAGCTGCCGTAGTTCCGTGAGCGCACTACTGCAGTTTTCAGATAAATGGGCCGGGGATGGAACTGATGCGCCAAGTCGGCGCGGCAGACGATCAGGGCGCAACCGCCTTCGGCGGGAGAACAAAACATATATTTGTTCAACGGCTCGCTGACCATCGGCGCGTTGTCGATCTCTTCCCACGACAAGGCGGTTTGGCGCCACGCGGTTGGCGTCATTGCGCCGTTGCGAAATGCTTTTTCGGCAACGCGGATCAGCGTGTCGCGTGAGATGCCATAGTCGTGCATGTAGCGCTGTATCTTCATGCCAAAATACTGGGTGGTCAGCATGAGCCCAGTCTCGCCGTACCAATCATCCAATCCCCACTCTGCAGGTTTGGGATTGAAGGCGCCGCGGTCATGTTTATCAAAACCCACAACCAAGCCGACGTCGTACTGACCACTTTTGATCGCAGAGAAAGCGGCGTTGAGGGAACTGCCGCCAGTAGCGCATCCATTGGCAACATTGGTGAATTGCAGCCCGGTGAGCCCGAGAAGGTTAACCAGTGAATCTGCATTGCCGCTGTCTTGACTCCCGCCAAACGCAAATTCCATGGATTTGAAATCGGTGCTCGCATCCGCTAGCGCCGCTCTGACGGCGGCAGCACCTTGTTCGAGACCCGACATGCTTGCTGTCCTACCAAATGGGTGCAGCCCTAACCCGACTATCGCGACATCCATTAATGTATCTCCCCTGCGGCGCAGAATTGGAAGGTTACCAAGTCTTCACCATGCTCGTCTTTGCGCACCGTAATAATTTCCAGTTTCATGGGCATGCCAATGCGAAGCTGATCTGGGGTGTTTTCTCTCAGTCGACTCTCAACTTTGAGCCCACAGGATAGTTCAACATATCCGACGCCATAGGGGCGGAAGGTCTCAGGCGTCTCGTCAGTACAATAGGGTGTCTTGGGCATGAAAGATTGAATCGTCCAGGTCCACAGTGTGCCAGTGCTCCCCAGCTCTGCGTCTTGCGTATTCTGGCCGGAGCAAGCGCGACAGGACCGCTGCCCGGGGAAAGCATGTTCACCGCAATCCAAGCAGCGACTGCCCAGAAGTCGAGGACTCTGGTCTGGCCAGGTGAACAGACCGGGATGCAGCGGCTTGGCTCCTGACATGGTGGCTCCTTATTTTTACTTTTGTGAAATCAGAGACGTTAAACGCGCTAATTAGCGTCCGCCCAGTGGTTGTCCTCACAAAATCAGTCTAGGATACCGCTCACAAAAAAAGCAAGCTGGATTGTTTGCCGTTAGTGCGCCCAGCTTTGCCAAGGCAGTGAGATAAGGGGTTTTCATGAGTGCCGTAAAAAACGGGTCGCGAGCTTCCGGTCGCCGATCGACCAAGGCGTCTGGCGCGCCGCGCGCCGGCGAGGGGTGGCAGGCGGAAAAAAGCGCGCTGACACGCCAGGCTATACTGGAAGCCGCAGTGCGTTGTTTTGTAGAGCATGGCTATGCCAATACCACCACCGCGATGATTGCCGAGGAGGCGAGCGTTTCCCGCGGTGCGATGATGCACCATTTTCCCTCCCGATCCGCGGTGATGAACGCAGTGGTGGGTTATTTGCACGTGCGGCGACTAAACGAATATCGCGCTTTGATGTCGGATATTGATTCGCCTGATCAGCAGCTGACGCGCAAGGCGATCAAAACATCGGTCGAGTCGGCGTGGAAATACGTCAACTTGCCTTCTTTTGTCGCCTATCAGGAGTTATTGGCGGCAGCGCGAACAGACAAGGAGCTGGCAAAGGCCGTCGGTGAAGTAGAGCAGGACTTCGAACGCGAATTCTTGAAGACGGTGCGATCGGTATTCCCCCATTGGAAGCAGGTGAAGTCGCTGCAGGCTGCGCATGACCTTGTCCAGTTTGTGATGCAGGGTATGGGCGTAGCCCATCGCTCATCGCATCGCGAACAGCGGGCTCGACGTGTGATAGAAACGGTGACGGACCATTTGGAGCGTATTTATCTCGCTGACGCTGACGACAAGTAGGGCCGAGCGGTTCGCTGGGGTTGGCTGCGTTGACTGCACGACCCCACCAGAAATTGAAAAAGAAGAGGAGAAAACCTATGGGCATGGTTGACGACAAAGTGTGTTTGGTGACGGGTGGGGCATCCAATCCGGGTCTGGGGCATGCCATTGCACACAAGTTGGCTAGCGAGGGCGCCATTGTGATTGTGACTGACATCGATGCTGATGGCGCTGCCACTACTGCGGCAGAGATTGTGGCCGCCGGTGGTCGTGCTCAAGCGTGGCAGCAGGACGTGACTGAAGAGGCCGCCTGGGATGCCACCATGGCAGCTATTGAGAGCGAGCACGGTAGACTGGATGCCTTGGTTAACAACGCGGGTATCGCGGTGCTAAAAACACTACCGGAACTCACGATGGCCGATTACAACCGCCAAATGTTGGTCAATATGACCAGCGTATTTCTCGGTACCCAAAAAGCGGTTGCTTTTATGCGCCAGGTCGGGGTGAAGGGGTCGATCATCAATATGTCCTCGGTCGCCGCTCTGGTGGGCGTGCCTGCCTGCAGCGCCTATGCAGCGGCCAAGGGGGGTGTGATCGGCTTCACCAAAACAGTAGCCGCAGAAACCGCGGCCGATGGCATTCGCTGTAATACCCTGCACCCCGGTTTGATCGATACCAACATGCAACGGCAGTCTTCGGTAGAGAACCCCGAGGAATATGTGAAGCTCAATGCTGCTGTGCCAATGGGCTATATGGGCCCGCCTCATACGATTGCCGACGCGGCCTTGTTTTTAGTGTCAGATCTGTCGACTTATATGACAGGTGCGCAGATGGTGATTGATGGCGGTTTGATCAACCAGTAATTATCCAATCAGCAGGGGAAACACAACCATGTGCGACCAACACGTTGAAGACCAGCAGGCGATTCGCGCCCTGCTTGAGCGGTACTGCGATGGCGTGAATCAGCGAGACGCAGAAATTTGGGGCTCAACTTGGGCAGAGGACGCGGTATGGGAACTACCGCATCTCGATATGGCTGGCCTAAAAGGTCGCGAGACGATCGTTGCGTCGTGGCTGGAAGCGATGAAGATGTTTCCTTTCGTGAACATGATGGCCATGCCGGGTGTGATCAATGTGGAGGGCGATCGCGCCACGATGCGTAGCTATACCGACGAAGTTGCGGTAACCCAGGACGGCACCGAGCTGAGGCCTCGCGGTCAATACGACGATGAGTGCGTCAAGGTCGCTGGAGAGTGGAAATTCTCGAGACGCGTTTTCAGCGTATTACACGGCGAATAGCGCTGCTCTATTGAACTGCCAGTGGCTTAGACGCCAGGCAACCCTGCCGTGGAGCCACCGTCGATCACAATCTCTGAGCCGGTGACAAATTTTGCATCATCAGACGCTAGGTAAATGAGCAACGATACGACTTCTTCCATGGCACCGAGTCGACCGACGGGCGCGATGCCCTCGAGCATACTGCGGGCTGCTTGAGGATCTGGAGCGCCGTCAATAGCCCCTTGAATTAGGGGTGTCTCGATGACACCGGGGTGTATCGAGTTGCAGCGGATGCCGGTATTGGTTTTTGCCAGATGCACAGCTGTCGACTTAGCCAGCAGTCGCAACGCGCCCTTAGTTGTGGAATAAGTGACGTCGCCGGCGAGTGCAAGAATGCCATTAATGGAACTGTTGAGAATAATTGACCCGCCGCTTTGGTCTGGATTTTGTTTCATTAGCTCGATACTGGCTTTGATCGCCAGCATCATGCCCGTCAGATTGATATCAATGAGGTTTTTCCATGCATCAACCTCGACGGTTTCAATATCACTGTCGCCCGTATTGGTGCCCGCGTTGGAGAAGGTAATGTCCAGCCGGCCGTGGTGCTGAATAATGGCCTCCTTGACCTCAGACCAACCTGCTACGTCTTGCACGGCGTGCCGCACGAACACTGCGCCAGTTTCCTCTGCAATCTCAGCACCGGCCTGAGCGTTGTTGCCAGTAAACACAACCTTTGCACCTACTTGGTTTAGGCCATAAACGGCAGCGCGCCCGATACCATTGGTACCACCGGTGATGAGCGCGACTTTTCCCTCAAGTTTATTGGCCACTACTGTCTCCTGCGTATATCACTCATGCGTGATGGTTAGGTTAAAAGAAACCGCCCAAGGTTAGGTTAGGCGCCCATAAAAAAGCAAGCACGCTTGACTTTTTCTGTTGCGAAATCTAGGTTGGCTGCAGGCAGTCGGAGCCTCTGCGCAGGCATTCTCTCCGCTACAATTTACGGCTTGGCGAGCGGCATACAAAGTGAGGAGAAAACATGAGTACGGTAAGCGTTATCGTGCGAATTGAATTAGGCGCTGACAGTGCGCCAAAATATGCCGAGGCTGCTCAAGCTGTGGTCGCCAGCACACGACAGGAGCCCGGCTGTCAGTGGTATGGGATTGCAGTCGACGTCACCGACCCCTGTGTCATATGGGTCAGTGAACAGTGGGCCTCTCAGGCGCATCTTGATGCGCATCTTAAAACGGCCCATGTGGCGGCATTTCTTGAGGCTTGTGCCGCGCTTGAGATATTGGATATGGAAGTGCGTCGCTATGAGGTTGCGTCGGTAGGCGACTTGGTGATGCCCGAATAGCGACAGGCAGGGGAAACAAGAGAGAGAAACGATGACAGTTGATACTAAAATTCAATACAGTCGTATGGCGGGTCGATTGCTGGATCATGTGATCAATGGCACGACAGATTGGGCGGCGAGCACCATGGAAGTGCCGTCCACGGACTATACCGATGAAGCGCTCTGGCAACTCGAGATGGACCGCATCTTTAAAACACTGCCTATTTTGGTGGGCGTCTCCCAGGAAATACCCGAGCCGGGTGACTTTAAAACGCTGGAGATACTCGGCATACCGCTTCTGATTACGCGTCAGAAAGATGGTAGTGCCAAAGTGTTGATGAATGTCTGTACGCATCGAGGCATGACGCTTACGTCACAGCCCTGCGGTAATCAAAAGATGTTCAGCTGCCCGTATCATGGATGGACCTTCAAATCCGATGGTTCTTTGCGGGCGATTGCCGATGCGCCTAAATTTGGTGAGGTGTGTGAGGGCAGTCGGGATCTCGTGCAGTTCCCCTGCCACGAAGAAGGCGGATTGATCTTCGCGGTGCTTGACGCCCAGAGCGACGTCAATATTCGCGAGTACCTCGGCGACATGATGGACGACGTCGCGGCGAAAGGCATGGATCAGTGGACCTACGTGGGTAATCGTCCGATTTATGGGCCCAACTGGAAGGTGGCCTACGACGGTTACTTAGAGGGATACCATTTCAAGGCTGCGCACCCGGAAACGATCCACCCGCGCACCTACAATAATGTGATGGAGTATGACGCGCACGGACCGCATATCCTGATCGGCTTTGCGGCGCGGACAGTGGAGCAACTCGGTGAAGTGGAGCGGGATGAGTTATGGCAGCACGAAACCAATGGCTTTGATTTCATTCGATTGTTTTTCCCCAACGTGTCGATCTTTATCGCGCCCGAAATTACCCAGATTGCGCAGATGATTCCGGGGCCGGGCCCCCTGCAGAACACGACCATCTTGCATTTTCTGCATCCCGAGCCTGCCCAGAATGATGAAGACATCGCAGCTCGAGAAGAGATGGCGGACTGGTTGAGAGACGTTGTGCAGGAAGAAGATTACGGTGTGGGTTTGAAAATTCAGGGCGGTCTCGAGACTGGCTTGATGAAGAACGTGATCTTTGGCCGCAACGAGCGCGGCAATCAGTACTTCCACCGCTATGTTAAGTGGTATAGCGACGGAGACGCCAGCGCTCCCAAGCCGGTGCTGTAGTGGCATCGCGGGTGATCAGGTCTCGCGCGATTGCAGCCTGACCAGACTGTAGATCCAAAACACTGACAATAAAAAGGGCCCTTATGGCCCTTTTTATTGCTCGGCCCTCCGTGAGCGGAGCGCAACGATCAAAGCTTCAACATCAGCTTGCCTTCATTGCCACCCGTGAAGAGCAGATTGTAGGTGTCGAGGCAGTTTTCAATGCCCTCGTTGATGTGTTCTCGGAATTTGATCTTGTCATCCTTCACCCATGCGCTGAGGGCAGCTTGACCTTCCTCGATGCGGTGATAGTGATCGCTGACCAGATAGCCTTTCACCGTGATGGTGCGCGCCAGGATTTGCCAATAGTTATAGGGTCCAGGCACTGGCTCCGTGGCGTTGTAGGTGCTGATGGTGCCGCAAAACAGCAATGTGGAATCTTTGTTCATATTTAAGAGCGCAGCGTCGAGAATTTCGCCACCCACGTTGTCGAAGTAAAAGTCGACGCCCTCTGGACAGGCGGCGCGAATTGCCGCCTCCATATCTCCCGCGGTGCGGTAGTTAATGCAGTCATCAAAACCGAGCTCATCCACTACCCAGCGGCATTTTTCTGCGGTGCCGGCGATACCCACGACCTTAAGTCCCATGAGCTTTGCAATTTGACCACCCACAGAGCCCACGGCCCCCGCTGCAGCGCTCATCAGCATGGTTTGTCCCGCCTGGGCCTCACCGACATCGGCGATAGCGAAGTAGGGTGTGAGCCCCACAGCGCCCAGAATGTTGACGTAGTAGTGAAGCGGAAACGCATTGTCCTCCGGCACTTTGGTGCAAAAATCCACGGGGATCGTACTGTGTGTCTCCCAGCCGCCAAGACCAAAAACATAATCGCCTGGTTTGATGTGGTCAGCGCCGCTCTCAAGGACCTCGCCGACCACTGTCGCTCGCACCGGATCACCGATGGGGATTGGGGGTAAATAATTCGGGATGTCAGACATCCAGCCCCGTATGGCAGGATCCAGCGAAATGTAGTGGTTTTTCACCAACAGCATGCCGGTGCCCGTCTCTGGAATAGGCACGTCTTGCAAGATGACTTCGGAGTTGTCCGGCATGCCCTCTGGGCGCTTGGCCAAAATCCATTGCTGCTTATTTCCGTGGCTCATGCTGACCTCGATGCACTTGTTAAATGATGTCGGGAGCCTAGCGAGGGCTCAGAAAATAAGCAAGCAAGATGGTTTTTTTCGCTGGCACGGGTGCTAACATTTGTAGTCGGGCGATTCGTCCGATCCAGATAGAGAGACGCCAACAGGAGAGGTTTGTGACGGATTTTCAGCCCGCATTTGCTGATGCCGAACTGTCTAATAATGACAGTCGCGCAGTGACGCTCAATGGCCAAAAGGTATTGATTTGCCGTGCCGGCGGCGCGTTATATGCGGTTGAAAACCGCTGCACACATCAGGAGGCAGAGCTCGAGGGTGGCCGCATTCGCGGCTGCTTCATATCTTGCCCGCTACACGGTGTCCGCTTTGATCTGCGCGACGGTACGCCTATGGGGCAACTCACCAGAGTGGCGTTACCCACGTATGGGGTGCGAGTGGTCGACGGCATGATCGAGGTCGCGGTCCCATGAGCCGCGCTGTGGTGTTGGCTAGGCATCCTGAGGGCGCGGTTACGGAAGCCGATTTCGCGGTGGTAGAGGTGCCTGAGGTGGCATTGCCCGCGGGGCATTTTCGCACCCTTAATCGCGTGCTGTCTCTGGATGCCGGGTTTCGGCAATGGATGACCGCTGGCGCCGGCGATAACTACCTCACCGGTATGCAGATTGGTGATCCGGTACAAAGCATTGTGCTGGGAGAGGTGATTGAGTCTGATCACCCGGACTATGCTGTCGGCACGCTGGTTAGCGCGCGCACCGCTTGGGAGGAGCAGAGCGTGCTGGATGGCAGCGATCTGTGCTCTCCGCTCGAGGTGGATAGCAGCATTCCCCTTCATCAGTACATGGGTATTCTGGGTCCCACCGGCATGACGGCGTGGATCGGATTGTTTGAGATCGGACAGCCAAAATCCGGCGACACCGTGGTGGTCAGTGCCGCGGGTGGCGCCGTGGGAACGGTGGTGGGGCAACTCGCCAAGGCTGAGGGGTGTCAGGTGGTTGGCCTGACCAGTACCCGTGACAAAGCCCATTGGTTGGAAAGCGAGGTGGGCTACGATCGGGTAATTGACCGAGAAACCCAACCGGATCTCGCCGTGGCTTTGCGCAAAGCTTGCCCCGAGGGCGTTGACATTTTCTTTGACAACGTGGGTGGCGAGGTGCTTGATATTGTCATGGGGCAATTAAAGGAGCAGGCGCGACTGGTGTTGTGTGGCGCAATCTCTCAATACGAGACTGCCGTTCAGCCGCTCACCAATAGCTGGGAGCTGATCACTAAGCGAGCCCGGATGGAGGGCTTTATGTTCTCGGACTATTTCGACTCCTTTCCGCGCATTGCGGAGGATCTGCAAAAGCGTCTGCAGAGCGGCACCTTGGTCAGTTTCGATGCGGTTTACGAGGGTATTGAACAAACCCCGCGCGCTTTCTGCGACATGATGCACGGTGCTTCCCGTGGAAAGTGCCTGGTGAGACTGGACTGAACCATGCCAACACAACTGAATCAGGTGCCCGAAGCCCTGCAGAGTGATTTTGATATCGTCGGAGACAGCGGCTTTTTTGCCGACCCGCAGCAACTGTTTCTCGACTCGCTGGTTAGAGACCCGCGGGACATTGTTTATACACCGCACAATGGCGGCCATTGGCTGGTGACTTCCCACGAGCTTGCTCGGGAAATACTGAGCAACGCGGAAGTGTTTGGTTCTTTTCCGATCGGCATTCCCGCCAACATGGAGCAGCGCCCCCGACTGATTCCGTTGGAGAGCGATGCGCATGAACACCGGCGTTATCGGCGCCTGTTGCTCCCCATTTTTGAACCCTCTGCCGTCGCACGTTTGCAGACGGGCGCTGAAGCCCTCGCCGCTGAAGTGCTCGATGCGGTATTGCCCACTGGAGAATTCGACTTCTTATGGAAGGCGGCCAAACCCATCTCCATGGGCCTCTTTGTTCGCCAGCTGGGGTTGGAGCCCGAGCGTCTCGATGAGTTCTACGCGTGGGAGACGGGTTTTTATCGTGCGCCCACTATGGAGGAGCGCGTTGCCTGCGGTGAGAAGATTGGCGGCTACCTGTTTGAGGTGGTGCAACAGCATGTGGAGCAGCCGAAGGACGATATCGTCGGCATGCTGCTTGATGTCGACGTCGAGGGAGAAAAACTCTCCGTGGAGGAGGTGCACGCTATCTGTTACCTCTTATTCCTTGCCAGCATCGACACGGTCGCGACGATGCTCAGCTTTATCATGCGCCACCTTGCGCGAGATCGCGCCCTGTTTAATGAGCTAAAGGCCGATCGCAGCAAAATCGCGGATTCCGTCGACGAATTTTTGCGCATGCATGCCTTTATCAATCTGAATCGTATTTGTGAGAGAGATACTGAATTTCACGGCGTACAGTTTCGCGCCGGCGACAATATTGTGATCCCGAGCTTTGTGACTGACCGTGACGCCAGAACGTTTGCCGACCCGGATACCTTTAATGCTGATCGCAGTAAAAAAGAGCGTAATCAGCATCATGCGTTTGGCGCCGGCGCGCACAAATGTATTGGCCTTCACGTAGCCAAGATGGAAGTGCGGGTTGTGATGGAGGCTTTTTTCGAGCGCGTGGCATCGCTTGAGCTTGTCTCAGAGGAGGCAGTCACCGGGCACGGTGGCACGACCATGGGCCTCGATACGCTGCCGATTAAAGTGACATTGGATGGTTAAGTGAGCCGCACTGCCACGATTTAAAAATAACGAATAGTGCCGGGAACAATATGACTGAGCAGAGGAAAATTTCGCGGCGCCAGGCACTCGGCGGAGCCTTGGCGGGCAGTGCCGTATTATCGCTGGGTGCCAACACTCGCGCCGCCGATGCGAATGAAGTTGATCAGTGGGATCTCGAGACCGATGTCGTTTGCGTGGGTTCTGGTGCCGCCGCCATGTCAGCGGCGACGACCGCTGCGACAGAGGGTGCCGAGGTCATCGTGTTGGAGAAGGCACCGGTTCTGGGTGGCACGACGGCCAAGTCAGGGGCGGTCTTTTGGATACCGAATCACTATGGCCTGAAAGCGCGCGGCATTGAGGACAAACGCGAAGACTGCATCCAGTTCTTGTGTCGATATGCGTTCCCGACGCTTTACTCGCCCAATGCGCCACAGTTTGGTTTATCCGAACTCGATTACGAGCGGATTGCCGCTTTTTACGATCAGGGCGCTGAGGCCGTGGATTACATTCGCCAGCACGGTATCTTCCAGTTAAAAGAATGGCGCATGTGGGCGCTGGATGAGCCTGCGGTGGATTACCTCTCACACGTGCCGGAAAACAAAACACCTACGGGACGTCCGCTGGCAGCAACTGACGCTGAAGGAACCTTCTGCTGGGGTTGGGGCATGATCGAGCAGATGGCGGCCTACTTGCAGGCCCGCAATGTGCCGATCCTGACGGAACACGGGGTGTCTGAGCTCTTAACTGACGCGGAGGGCGCCGTTGTCGGTGTCGTGGCGCAAGCGGTTGATGGTCCGGTTCGCATTCGCGCCCGCAAAGCGGTCATTATGGGCACGGGTGGCTTTGCTCACAACACAGACATGCTACAGCGCTTCCACGAGGTCTTCGCCTACGGCTCCTGCGCGCAGTTGTCAGCGCAGGGTGATTTTGTCCCCATGGCGCAGAAAGTCGGTGCCCGCATGGGCAACATGCACGGTG
>JAYNYK010000034.1:0-28882 GCA_038102985.1 Halieaceae bacterium | reverse complement strand
TCCGATGAGCAGGACGCCGCCAGATCCAGGGTTTTCGACAGGCGGATTTTCTCTGCCGCGGCGTCAAGATCGGCCGTGTCATCCACTGTGATGACCGCATTACCCACACCAATCCCCAGCGCGGGTGAGCCACTGGAATAGGCAGCGTGCACCATGGCACCACCGCCGGTGGCCAATACCAGGTCGCACTGGCGCATTAATTCGTTGGTGGTTTCGAGACTAGGCGTTTCGATGCCGATCACCAGATCCTCGGGTGCCCCCATTTTTTTGAGCGCGGCGCGCATCAGGTCACAGATTTTCTTGTTGGTCAGCTTGGCCCGCGGGTGGGGCGCAACAATGATTGAGTTCCGGCCTTTGACGGCGTGAATGCCCTTGATAACGGGGGTCGCTTCAGGGTTTGTCGAGGGCGCCAGCGCGCCAATCACGCCCAGCGGCTTGGCGAGCACACGAATATTACGCTCGGGATATTCCTCAATGATGCCCACGGACTTGTCGTGAATAATGTCGAGCAGTGTCGCGCGGGTTTTGCGCTGTATCTTCAGAAATTTGCCGTCGTAGTTGCCGAGCTGGGTTTCATCAACGGTAAATTGAGCAATCTCTTCCGCCACCCCTGGTCTTGCAACTGACCAGACCATCGCTCGAATCAGCGCATCAACCTGCTCTTGAGAATAGTGCTCGATCTGCTTCTGCGCGGCGCGCGATCGCGCGACTAGATCCGCGATAAATGCCTTGGCGTCATCATTATCCTGCGACATGAAGGCTCGTCCCCCAACTACCCAAAAATCGAAGGCTTAGGGTAAACCCCCCGGCCGCCTCACGCCAGTGAAGTGATCCCAAAAACTGAGGTTTGATGCGGCTTGCCATCGGATTGATCCGGCGATTGAGGCGTGGGGTTGAGCCATAATCGGTTTATACTGTGCGTCCCGTGTAGCGAGGTCGTGTTGCCCTGCGTTGCACCGTGTTAATGGCCCCGGGCGTTGGAGCACCCTGAGTGAATTTTGAACTGAACGATGATCAACAGGCCTACATCGCCAGCGCAAGGGCTTTCTCTGACAACGAGTTAGCGCCCCACGCAGCGCATTGGGACGCAGAGTCCGTTTTTGCCAAGGATGCCCTTAAAGCGGCGGGTGAACTGGGCTTTATGGGTATGTATACCCCCGAAGCAGCCGGCGGGTTGGGTATGGGCCGTCTGGACGCCAGTCGGATCGTGGAGGAGCTCGCGAAGGGGTGCACCACCACTGCCGCGTTTTTGACCATTCACAACATGGCGACCGCCATGATTGGCAAGTATTGCCAGCAGGCGGTGGTGGATGAATGGTGCCCCGATCTGGTGATGGGAGAAAAGCTCGCATCATATTGCCTCACCGAGCCGGGTGCGGGCTCCGACGCCGGCAGCCTGCGCACCAGCGCAACCCTGGACGGCGATGCCTATGTGGTCAATGGCAGTAAGGTGTTTATCTCCGGTGCGGGGGAGACCGACGTGCTGGTGGTGATGACGCGCACCGGCGACAGCGGCCCCAAGGGCGTCACCGCACTGCTGATCCCGGCTGATGCTGAGGGCATCGCATACGGTAAGAAAGAGCACAAGATGGGCTGGAATGCCCAGCCAACGCGCATGATCACTTTCGATAACGTGCGGGTGCCCGTCGGTAACCGTTTGGGTGAGGAAGGGCAGGGTTTTGCCATCGCCATGGAAGGGTTGGATGGCGGCCGCATCAATATCGCTACCTGCTCCGTGGGGACTGCCCAGCGCGCGATCAGTGATGCCACCGCCTATGTTAAGGAACGCAAGCAATTTGATACGGCGATCGCAGACTTCCAGAATACCCAGTTCCGTTTGGCAGATATGTTGACTGAGCTCGTTGCCGCGCGGCAGATGATTCGGCTGGCGGCCAGCAAGCTCGACAGAAATGATCCCCAGGCAACCACCTATTGCGCCATGGCCAAACGTTTTGCTACCGATGTGGGCTTCACCGTCTGCAACGATGCGCTGCAGCTATTGGGGGGATATGGCTACATCAAGGAGTATCCGATGGAGCGCTACGTGCGCGACACCCGGGTCCATCAAATTCTCGAGGGAACCAACGAAATCATGCGCGTTATTGTCGGTCGCAAGGTACTGATGGACGGCGCACTGGAGGTGATTCAATGAGCATCAGCCCGTCTGAAAAAATCAAAGTGTCGATTGATGGCAGCATTGCCACGGTCGTTATCGATAATCCCGCCGCGAATACCTGGGATCGCGAGAGTTTGCCTGCGCTCAAGCAGGTGGTTCAGGCGCTCAACGAGGATCGCGCGGTGTATGCCCTGGTGCTGACCGGCGCCGGCGAGAAGTTTTTCTCCGCAGGCGCGGATCTGAATCAATTTGCCTCTGGCGATGCCGATGTGGCGCGCGCCGTGGGCGAGGCTTTTGGCGAGGCGTTCGAGACGCTGGCGGATTTTCGGGGTGTTTCGATCGCGGCGATCAATGGCTTTGCCATGGGCGGGGGTCTTGAAGTGGCGTTGGCTTGCGACATTCGCATTGCTGAGGAGCAAGCGGCCTTGGCATTGCCCGAGGCGCGGGTGGGGCTCTTGCCCTGTGCCGGCGGCACGCAGCGCTTGACCCAATTGGTCGGTGAGGGCTGGGCCAAGCGTATGATTCTCTGTGGGGAGCGTATCGGTGCCGAGCAGGCCAGAAATCTGGGCTTGGTCGAGGAAGTGGTGGCAAAAGGCGAGGCGTTGGCAGCGGCGACCGCGCTGGCGGGCAAGGTGGGTAATCAATCCCCTTCATCCGTCGCGGCCTGCAAGCGCTTGATTCACTCGGCGCGCAATATTGCGATTGCTGATGGACTCGTCGCCGAACGTGACGAATTTGTTGCGCTCTTCTCCACCGAAGATCAACAGGAGGGCACCAACGCGTTCCTCGAGAAGCGCGAACCCGCGTGGAAGAATCAATGACCGACAGCGTTCTCGTTACCGAGCACCCGGCGGGGGATCGGTTGATTGGCCAGCTCACGCTCAACGTTGAGAAAACGCTGAATTCGCTGACCCGCGACATGGTGGAGATTATTACCGAGCGCCTTGAAGCTTGGTCAGCAGATGACCGCGTTGTTGCGGTGGTGATTGATGGCGCGGGTGAAAAGGCCTTCTGTGCGGGGGGCGATGTGCAGGCGCTGCGCAATTCCTGTATCGAGAGCCCTGGCGGGCCCTGTGAGTATGCCGAGCACTTTTTTGCGCGCGAGTACCGCATGAATTACTTGCTCCACACCTATTCCAAGCCGCTGATTTGCTGGGGTCACGGCGTAGTCATGGGGGGTGGTCTGGGTATTTTGGCAGGGTGCCGGTACCGGGTGGTCAGTGAACGCACGCGCATCGGCATGCCCGAGGTCACGATCGCACTCTTCCCCGATGTAGGGGGCAGCTGGTTCCTCAATCGGATGCCGGGGCAGGTGGGGCGTTTTTTGGCCCTCACGTCCTCCCACATCAACGCGGCCGACGCGCTCTACTGTGGTTTGGGCACGCACTTTTTGGGCAACGACCAGAAGGCAGATGTACTCGCCGCACTCACTACTCAGGTTTGGTCGGACAGCGCCGCGTCGAACCACGAACTGGTGGCGTCAATGCTCGGCGGTCTGGTGGCGAGTGCCACCGTGCCGGACCCACAAGTCGAGCCCCATATCGCCACTATCAATGAATGGATGGCGGGAGATGATCTCGAGGCGATTTACACTCGTGTTATGGCCTGGAGCGGCGAGGATGTCTGGCTCGGGAAGGCGCGTGACGGATTTGCCCACGGATCACCTTTGGCGGCGAGTTGGATCTTTCGCCAGCTGAACCAGACGCGCGAGATGAGCCTTGAGGACGTCTTTGAATCAGAGCTGATCTTGGGCTGCAACATCATGCGTCACCGGGAGTTTGCCGAAGGCGTTCGCGCGTTACTGGTGGATAAGGATCGCTCCCCTGCGTGGACCTATCCCCACCTCGCATCGGTGCCTGCCGACGTGGTCGATACTTTTTTTACTGCGCCAGAGGCGATGCCGGCGCTCGGACTGCCGGAGTAAATCATGGCAACAATCGCTTTCTTGGGCCTGGGCAACATGGGTGGCCCCATGGCCAAAAACCTGATTGCTGCGGGCCATTCCCTTACGGTTTTTGATCTCGTGGAAGCGGCGTGTGCCGCGCTTGCCGAGGCGGGGGCTTCTGTTGCGGCTTCGGCTGCCGATGCGGCTGCCAATGCCGAGGTCATTGTCAGCATGCTGCCTGCGGGAAAGCACGTAGCGGCAACGTTTTTGGGGGAAGCGGGTTTGCTTGCCAGTATTCCCAAGGACACCTTGATTCTGGATGCCAGCACGATCGACGCGGCAACAGCCCGGGAAGTCGGTGAAGCGGCGGCAGCGACGGGTATCGATTTTATGGATACGCCGGTATCGGGTGGTGTGGCGGCCGCGGCGGCCGGTACGTTGGCCTTCATGTGCGGCGGCACGGCCGATGCTTTTGCTCGAGCGCGACCGATTCTTGAAGGGATGGGTAGCGCCGAGAAGATCTTTCATGCAGGGCCTGCTGGCGCCGGTCAGGTTGCGAAGGCGGCCAACAATATGCTCCTCGCAATACACATGATCGGTACCAGCGAAGCGCTTGCAATGGGCGAAGCCCACGGCCTGGATCCGGCCGTTCTGTCGGAGATCATGAAAGCCAGCTCAGGTAATAACTGGTCGCTTCAGGTCTACAACCCCTGGCCCGATGTGATGGCCGGCGTGCCTTCCAGCAATAATTACCAGCCAGGCTTCATGGTAGATTTAATGGTCAAGGATCTTGGGCTTGCCTGCGAGGTCGCCGACACTGGTGGCGTGGACAACCGCATGGGTAAGCTCGCGACAGCGGCCTATCTCTCGCATCAGGCAGATAACAACGGCGCCCGCGATTTCTCTTCTATTCTCGAATGGGTGAAAACGGAGAGCAATTAAGAGGGTTGTAGTTCGGGATCAAAGGGCAGGGCTGGGTTGATACGCCTGTAATCTTGAACCTAGCGCCTGTTTTAGCGGTGTGAGGTGCTCCTCAAACTCCTGCCAGTTTTCCATCCCAGACGTGAAAATGGGCTTTCTCACCTGCTCTGAAGAAGGGGTTTTAACGGCTCGGTCCGTTCTCCAATATTCCAGACACGCCTCTTCAAACGGCAAGCCGCAGTAATCAAGAATTCTCTGAACTTGAGAATTAAGCTCAGCCACCACGTCTTCATATTGCACGTGCAGGATTTCGCCGGGGAATTTCTCGTGCCAGTAATCCATAAGATCGACATAGTCTCTGTAATAGTGCCCGAGATCTTCAAGGTGGTAAGAGAATTCCTGACCCTCCGCAAAGAGTTGTTTGAAACAACTAAAACAGCAGCTTAAAGGGTGCCTTCTGATATCGATTATTTTGCAATTGGGCAGAATAGATTTTATTAAACCAATGTGCCTAAAATTATTGGGCATTTTATCGATGAAAAAGGGAGCGCTGCCTCTGTAGGTTTGCGTTCCGGTTAGATAGGTCTCTCCAAGCGTATTCAATTCATCGCGTGACAAACTGGATATCGCCCTTGGATAGTTAAGCCTGTCAAAGGTTTTATCGCGCGTTCGCAGTTGCTGCACGATCGCTAATATATTGGGTAATTCCTGAGTTCCGTCTACCAGCGAGTGGGACGACAGGATTTGCTCCAGTAGCGTAGATCCAGCTCTCGGCATGCCCAAAATGAATATCGGATCGGGGTCGGGGCATCCGCCGTCAATTCGTTGTATCTTATTAAATACCTGTTTTTGCTCCGCAAATTCCTCTGTCATGTGCTCAGAGATATACCGCGACTCAGCTCGCTTTATCTGGTTTCCCCCTGCGTACATATCAAAGGCTCTGTTGATGTCTTGCCGATCTTCAAAAGCCTTGCCGAGGGCAAAATATAGATACACCTTGTCCATACTCCGCAGCGTTGGCAAAGACAGCAGATGCTCCATGCGCGCGATTTCTGCATCATCGAATCGATAGGTTTTTAGATTCCCAAGTGACTGCCAGGCTTCTCCATGCACCACGCCTTCCCGGCAGGCCTCGCGATAGCAGCTGATTGCATCGTCAGTTTTACCAATCGTTTTCAACGCGTGACCTTTGGAGGTCAACGTTACAGGCTCACCGGGGATGTCGGTTAACACTTCGTCGAAGAGTTGCAGCGCCGTCTCGTAGTCCCCCAGCTGCATTCGAATTACCGCGTATTGAGATTTGAATTGAACATTGCCCGGATCAGCCTGAAAAAGCTCGAGTGCTTGTTGACTCGCATCCGCCAATTTTTGGCGTTTTCGAAGAATCCCTACGTAGTCCACTCGCAAAGGGGTATTTTTGGGCTCGAACATGACGGCGCTCTCGAGCAGGAATTCGGCTTCATCGAGCACGTTTAATGTGGTCGCGATCTGAGCGAGCAGGCGCATGGCCTCCACATGGTGAGGGTTATCTTTGAGGAAATCGCGACAGGCTTGTTCAGCTTTCGCAATGAATCCCTGAGAAAGCACATCCAGTGCGTAGACGAGGGGTTGAGGCAAATTAATCAGGCGTTCAATGTGCGGCTTTAGCCGCTCTGCCTCGAGATGTCTCCCTTGACTTAATAGTATCTCCGCTTGCCCACGCCAACTTGCGTGAAGCGATGGGTTCTCCTGTGTGGCGCGGCCGTAGGCGGCCAGTGCGGCATCCTCCTGACCTGAGGCGCGCAGTATGTGTCCTCTCTCCTGAAACCCTCTTGCGTGTTTAGGGTGCGCTGACAGAAGCGCATCCAATACTTCCAGTGCTTTTTTTGTTTGTCCCGTGCGGCCGAGGCAAACGGCGCGCAGATAAAGGACTTCGCTCTCGCTGTCGGGCTCGTCTTCTAGAATCGCGATGGCTTGGGCGTATTTTTTTTGCTGTATGGCGTGCTTGATTTGCCCGTATTTTTGATCTTCCAACGTTATCTCCAACGAAAAAAAAGCTCCCGGTAAAGGGAGCTTTTCACTGTAGAAGTTTCTTTTTATCTAGAAGTTATAGTTCAACCGCAGGCCAATGGTTCTAGGACGCGCGTAAGTAGCACGTGGGCGATCGTTAACGTAGTTCCGCGCCAATTCTGCTCTTTCGTCGGTTAAATTATCGACATACAACGTCGCACCCCAGTTGTCAGAGGAAATACCTGTTGTGACGCCGAACATCGTCCAGCTGTCAATCAAGTCCCGGTTGATAGTAATGATGTCGCTATAGGACTCATCCGAATAAGCCATGTGGCCCATCACATGGGCGTTGAGCCCGCTGGACAGTGTCCATTCGTACCGAGCGTTTGCATTGAACTGGAGCTCCGGGGCGAATGCGAGTGAGTCACCTTCACGCACATCGTTGGTTGGCACCAGCTTGTCGGTGATCTCGGTATCCAGAATGGAGAATGAGGCTCCGATGCTCAGCCCAGAGATGGATTGTGGCAACCACGTTATGTCGCCCTCTACCCCCATTACCTCGGCGTTAGCCGCGTTGTCTGAGAAGAATAAATTGACAATGCTGGGATCAAAGATTGTTGTTTGCAGTTTATCAATCTCAACAAAGAAGGCGCTGCCGTTGAAGCGCAGAGTGCCGCCGGCCAAATCGGCCTTCCAGCCCAGCTCGTAATTCGTTACGTCATCAGTTGCCAGCTCAAAGGGCACCTCGTACCCTCCTGCGCCTTGCGCACCCCCTGGGCGGTTGAGAAGACCGGGCCGGAACCCTTCAGAGTATGTGGCGTACCACAGGACGTCGTCAGACGGCTGATAAGAGAGCGTAAACTTCCAGATTGTGCCAGACGCTGCAGCCACATCAGGCGCTTCAAGTGCCTTGAGGTAACCGCGAATTTCCGCCTCACTAATGGCATTGGGCGCGTTGACGTACTTACCACGATCAATACTGTATGGATCTAAATCGGCGAAGATGGCATATGCCTCCTCGAACGAGATGCCTGCCTGCATCCGAGGTGCCGTACTGCAGTCAGAGGTAAAGCGCAGCGAACCGTCACCGTCATACAGGTCGCTGATATTGGTTCCGAATGCGTTTTGGTCGTTCACAAAGAAGGGGTTACAGAACGTGGCATTTGCGCCACCTTCCAAGTCAACTTCTACGTCGTAGTAACGTGCACCCACCGTCGCAGAGAGCCTTTCGGTCAAGTCAAAGCTAAACTCACCAAATAAACCGTACTGCTCATCAGTGCGGCGGATGTCATTTCTAAATACGGTTGTCGATGGGTAAGGCCCTTCCTCAGTATAAAATGACCCTGGGTGGGGATAGTTTTCAACTGGAATCCCGCCCCCTGGATAAAAATCGAAGAAATTAATCTTGTCTATCGATGGATAAACGAAGTCGTTACGTTCTTTTAATTCGAGGTCGCTGAAAAATGCGCCCGCCGTAACGCGCCAACGTCTATCCTGATCAGTACTAAAGCGAATCTCATGTGTCGAAACTTCGGTCTCCGAGAAGCTGGTGACGTAGGTATCGGGCTCATAACACGTGCCGTAGGACACATTGAGTGGCGCGCCATCTTGATAATAGTTGTACTCCGGGTAAGAGACCGATGCATCACAAATATAGTAGGGCAGGTACTGTCCTACGTACATGTAGTCGGTGTAGTCAACGATTTGATCCGTCTCTCTCTCGGTGTAGGCACCCGTATAAACCACTTCCAACTCGCCCAGGCGGCCCTCAATGGTCCAGCTGAAGTTGTCGAAGGAGTCCTCGATCATGTCGGGGCTGTAGCGCTGAACACTGGGCGAGTCGCTGCCCAGCGTAGGGTCAGCAGTAAATGTGCCGTCTGACTCCAGTTCTTGTGTCATCGCTCCCAGCAGCAGGCTCCACTCGTTGGCGAACTCAATCCGCGCTGATACGCGTCCGCCCGTGTAGGTTGTGTCGTTGAAGTCGTCTTCGACCAGGTGGCTATTGTTTGCGGCCCTGAACTCCACCTGTGAGTTGGGGTCGGAGGGATCAAAAGGCACGCGCGCGCTGGTATACGCCACTTGCTCGGGAACGTTATTAATATAGGTCGCAGAGTTCAGGCCCGCGCGGAAAGGTGCTACCGGGACGCCATTGGTCCGCATGTACCCAGCGTCTCTCCAGCGAGCCGACTCTTCCAGAGTCACAGAGCCGGGTACATTGTCTACCCAGCCACCTTGATCGTCTCTGTAGACCACAGCACGAATAGCGAAACTGTCGGATATAGGTAGGTTGTACATGGCTTCAAAACGGTTGCTGCTCTCACCTTCTTCTGTGTAAGAGAAATCACCTTTGATCGATCCGTACGCCTCGGTGAAGTCTGGCTTGTTGGTGATCAGTCTTACCGTGCCTGCCTGAGAGCTTGCGCCGAATAACGTGCCCTGAGGTCCCTTGAGGACCTCAACGCGGTTTAAGTCTGCAGCATATACATCCAAGTTCCTGCCGGGCTGAGACAGCGGCTGTTCGTCAAGGTAGAGCGCAACGTTGGGGGCAATACCTGCCACGCCAGCAGTCGTCAGGTTGGGCGTAGTGGAGGCCACACCCCGGATGTAAATGGTGTTCTGTCCCGGTCCACTACCCCCGGCGGTGACACCGGGTAATTGGATTAAGTAATCCTCAAAATTCGACACGCCAAAATCTTCCAGCGTGTCGCCGGTCAGGGCGCTCACCGTGACGGCAATATCCTGGGTGCTTTGTGCTCGTTTGGTGGCGGTAACCACCACCTCTTCCAGCTGCGCGTGAACGGGGCTGGCTACCAAAGGTAGTAGCGCAACGCCCAGGGCCGCGGCCAGAGGGGTGCGTTGAAAACGATGGGGATGAGACATGCTGACTCCCTTGTATTGGTAATGGCAGAAGAAAAAATGCGGATCTTGTTATTCTCAGGGTGCACCCTACCGATTCTCGTCGCGACCTGCAAATTAGATACTTGTCAGTGACAAGCAAGTTGCCGCTCCAGGGCATCACTTGGGTGCGTTTCAACGCCCGCCCCCCGGGCAGTGGCTCATGTGCGCTCAGCACGGGTGAAGGGTCATTGGTTTCAGGTACACTGCGGGCGAATCGTGTAAAGAGAAACCGATGTCTGAGACGACCCCTCGCCGCTTTGTTATTGATAATGCGGTCTTTTTTCCTGCTTTAATCCTGCTGTTTGGCGCCATTTTGTTGTTGCTGGTTATTCCTGAGGAGGGCAGCGACCCCTTTGCCGGTCTGCAGGCCGTGATTGTCGATACGGCGAGCTGGTTCTATGTGTTTATCGCAGGGCTGGTTTCCGTTGTGGTGATCGGCCTTGCGATTTCCAAATATGGCGATATCAAGCTCGGCCCGGACCACTCCGAGCCCGAGTACAGCTATGGGTCCTGGTTTGCCATGCTGTTTGCGGCAGGTATCGGTATCGGTCTCATGTTTTATGGCATTGCCGAGCCCGTGATGCACTTTTTATCCCCCCCCACCGGTCCCGGGGGCACGCCGGAGGCCGCCACCGAGGCTATTCAAATCAGTTTTTTCCACTGGGGTTTTACCGCTTGGGCGATCTATGCGGTCGTGGCCATGATTTTGGCCTATTTTGCCTATCGTCATGATTTACCGCTGACGCTTCGGTCTGCGTTCTACCCGCTCATTGGTGATCGCATCTATGGACCGATCGGTGCAGCGGTAGACGTTTTTGCGGTTGTCTGCACCACTTGCGGTATCTCTGTGAGCCTGGGTTTGGGGGTACTGCAGATCAATACCGGCTTCAATTACCTGTTTGGCTTGCCCATCGACGTATGGGTTCAGGTGGGACTTATTTTTGCGACGATGGCCTTGGCGACCGCCTCGGTGATTTTGGGACTGGACTCGGGTATCAAGCGACTGTCGGAGATCAACGTGGTGCTCGCCGTCATGTTGCTTTTATTGATCCTACTGACCGGCCCCACTGCGCTGCTGTTAGCGGGCACGCTGCAGAATTTCGGGGCCTATGTCGCGGGTCTGATTCCCCGCACTTTGGACATGTACGTGTACGAGCCTACCGACTGGTTCGGCGGCTGGACCATCTTTTATTGGGGTTGGTGGATTAGTTGGGCCCCCTTTGTCGGCGTGTTCGTGGCGCGCATCTCCAAGGGTAGAACGATTCGGGAGTTTTTGGTGGGTGTCACCATCGTACCGACCCTATTCATTTGCCTCTGGATGGGCGTCTTGGGGGGGAGCGCGCTGGATGTCATCACCAATCAGGGCATCGCCGAACTGGGCACGGCAGTGCAGGAAAATCCTGCGGTGGGCTTGTTCCGATTTCTGGAGTTTCTGCCAGCCACCGAGCTTCTTAGTGTGATTTCACTGTTGATGATTGTGATTTTCTTTGTCACCTCTGCCGACAGTGGCGCCATGGTGCTCAACATGCTGAGCGCCAATGGCGTGGATAACACCCCAGCGCTGCAGCGCACCATCTGGACATTGGTTATTGCGCTGGCGGCCTCTCTTTTGCTGTTGGGGGGTGGGCTGCAGGCACTGCAAACGGCAACGATTGCCAGCGCGTTGCCGTTCGCCGCGGCAACGCTGGGTGCTTTATGGGGATTCGGTCGCGCCCTGGTGGTGGACGGTGCCAAGCGGCAGGCCAGCTCGATCCACACCCCCCCCGTATTGGCAGCCGAGGGCTGGCGCGATCGCCTGAGTTTGCTACTCGACTACCCGGATGAGCAAGCGGTGGCGCGATTTCAGCAGGAGGCGGTGCGGCCAGCTATGGCGTCCTTTGCGGAGGCTCTCGCGGGGCGTGACGTAGGGGCTCGGGTGGTATCTGCGGAAGATGGTCTATCAGCGTCGATCGAGGTGGCGCATGGAGATGAGGTCGATTTTGTGTACGAGGTGAAAGCGCGAAGTTATTCCTTACCCGATGTATCACTGGGCACATCAAACGCTAAGGGGGGCAAAAACGGTTTTTACCGTGCTGAAGTTCACCTTGCTGAGGGCGGTCAGGATTACGATGTCATGGGTTGGACCCGTGAGCAAATCATTGTCGATATCCTCAATCAGTACGAGGACCATCTCCACTTTCTGCACCTCCAGCGAGGGCAGACTTAGCTTTCCCGCACGATAGATACGGGGTGGATCGGCGGTTTGCGACGGTCTGGGTTCACCTTGAGCATGCTGGGAATCATGGCGTTCAGTGCGGCTTGGCGGTTTTCAGGCGCGGGGTGCGTGCTCAGAAATTCTGCCGGGCGCTCGTCGCTGAGGTCTCCCATTTTTTGCCACAGGGTAACCGCTGCCTCAGGATCAAAACCCGCCTTGGTAGCTAAAATCATGCCCATGATATCCGCTTCATTTTCTGCCTCGCGACTGTTGGGTAATGTAAGGGCGACGGTGGCTACGGCCGTCGCGCCCGCGACCGCAGCGCCGCTGTTATCAGAGGCTGCGCCGATCATAGCGACGCCCAGGGTGGTCGCCATCGCCCGCGACATCCTCTCGGCGGTATGGTTAGCGAGTGCATGGGAAATTTCGTGGCCCATGATTTGCGCGAACTCGTCGTCGGTGAGTTGGAGCTGGTCAAAGAGGCCCGTGTACACGGCCATTCTGCCACCCGCCATACACCAGGCATTGACAGTTTCGATGTCGTCGACAATGGCGACGCTCCATTTCCAGTCGGCACTTTCCGAATAATCGGCGACGGCCATGGACACCAATTGGCCCGTGATGCGGGCGACCCGCGCGACCGTCAACGGATCGTTGACCAGTTTGTCTTCCGCATCGAGCTGACGCACGGTATCGAGGTAGGCGGTTTCTGACTCGATGATGGCGGCATCGGGAGAGATGAGAATGAACTGGCTTCTGCCGGTTGGGCTGGTCGCACAACTCAGCAGGCAGGTGCAGGCGAGTCCGAGCATGAGCCTCTTTAGGGGAGTAGCTAGGGCGAATCCACTCATCATCCACAAGTCCGTCTGAAGTAGGTCACGATCCCAAAAGCGTAGACAAAACGATCGGCGCTCGCTATGGCATTAGTCACAATCAGCAGGGACCTAGTCGCCGAAGCGGTGACCTAACCCGGTTCCGACTCTGCTCCCGCGGCGACCCGCAACAACCCTCGATAGACGCCGCGCGCATTGGACTCCCCGGTGATCACGCGATACACGTCCTCACTGATTGGCAAGCTAATGTGGTGCTCTCGCGCCAGTTCAATGACGGTCGGCGCGCTTTTTACCCCTTCGGCAACCATGTGCATGCTGGTGATAATGTCGTCGATGCGTCGGCCCTTGGCTAACTCTATACCCACGTGGCGGTTGCGGCTTTGGGGGCTGGTGCAGGTAGCGATCATATCGCCCATCCCCGCCAGCCCGGCGAAGGTCTCGGGTTTTCCGCCAAGAGCGTTACCCAAACGACTCATTTCCGCCAGGCCTCGAGTGATTAGCGCGGCACGGGTGTTATCGCCCGCGCCCAAACCGTCGCCCATGCCGACCGCAATGGCGATGATATTTTTCAGAACGCCACCAAGCTCACAGCCGATGACATCGTCATTGGTATAGACGCGGAACAGGCCGGAGTTGAGTGCGCTCTGGAGGGCCAGCGCAGCGTCGTGGTTCTCCAGCGCCAAAACGCTGGCAGCCGCCTGGCCGGCCACAATTTCCCGGGCGAGATTGGGCCCGGTCAGCACGCCGGAAATACACCGAGGCGACACCTCCCGGATAATCTCCGTCATTCGCATTCGGGTTTGCTTCTCCAGTCCTTTGCTTAAGCTGATGATCGGAACGCCATCACTGATATCCGGCGCCGCGCTTGTAAGTACTTCCCGAAAGTGGCTGCTGGGTACCGCAATGAGCACCGCATCTGCGCCCCTGACTGCCTTGCCGATATCAGTGGTTGCTGTCAGTTTAGGGTTCAGGCTCGCATCACCCAGATAACGCCTGTTTCGGTGCTCGCTGTTGATCTGATCGACAATAGCCGCGTCTCTCGCCCACAGTACAGACGGGCAATTGCGGCTGATAACAGAGGCAGTGGTGGTGCCCCATGATCCGCCGCCAAGGACAGCGAGTTTAGAGGGCTTCACGAGCAGCATCTCTTAAGGTGCCGGCGCCGCGCTGCGCGATACTGAGGGCGCGAATCACTTCGAGCCGCCGGATCAGTTGGTTGAGGCCCTCGGCATGTCCCCTGAGGGCTTCTCGCGAGCCGACCAAGTTTCGGCTCGTTAACATTTTCCAGGCATTGGCAAAGAGCAGTTTTCCAACTGATGCCTCACTACTGATTCTTCGCTGCAAGTATGCCTGCTTGCCGTAGCTCATGCATTGATCAATAAATATTTCCTGATCAAAGCCGACCTCCTCACCAAACCGCAACAAAATGTCTGCCCCAATACTGTAGGCTTCAGCAAAAATCGTCAGCGTCAGATGCCCCATTTTTGGTGTCAGCGCATTAAGTAAGATGCGGGCGTTGTTAGCGTCGCTGGCGAGAAGCGCCTGCCACTGAGGTATCTCGCTGCTGAGCTCTTCAACTATCTGCTCCTCAAACGCTTGTGTCTCAGGGTAGAAGAACTCGAACTTGAACAGGTCCCTGAGTTCTTGGACCTCCGCCCAAAAACGATCCATCGCAGGCGCTTCTGAGGTTGTCTCGCTGACCGCGAGCAGCGCCAGCTCGGCGACGGCGCGGTGCAGGAAAAAATGGACGATGGTATTGCGATAAAAGCTGGCGATCGCTGCCTGACCTTCTGCGATGCCATAGACGGTTTCGGGCCCGCCATCAAAACGGGTAATGATGCCTTCATCGATCATAGTGCCGAGCAACGCCGGCATATTGTCAGCGAAGTTGAGGTTGAAGTCCGGCGATAATCGGACGTCACGCGCGGTTGCCCACTGGGTGATGTCGCGGACTTCGCGAATGACTTCGGTCTCGGTCAGCGCGCGCGGAAACGCACCCAACAGTGAGGTCGAAACAACCGCCGGAAAGGTGGCTGGCGTGACCCTGTTGGCCTCAACCGCAACCTGAAAAGCAATTTTTGAGATGGCGATTTGGTCGTCAGGCAGCGGTGCCTCATCGAGTCGCACGGGCTCTCCGAAGTCGACATGAATGCGCCCCATCGGTCGCGCTAAACTCCTTAAGTACCGTACCAGCCAACCGACAGATTCGGGCGCCTTTGGCACGCCCGATTGTTCTCTTGCGTATTCTTCGGCGTCGCGTACCAGATCATAGGAGACTGACACGGGAATGATGTGAATGTCTCGAGCACCCGCGTGATGTGCGCCTTCGAGGACGTATTTCAGGAGCCCGTATTTCGGCGGCATCAGTTTTCCGAGCCGCGAGCGCGTCCCTTCAAAAGACCAAGTCATAGGGAATCGCTTTTCCATGAGATAGCCGATGTATTGTTTCAGGCTCAGTTTGTAGATCTCGTTATCCTGAAAACTGCGGCGGATGAAAATGGCCCCGGCCCGTCTGAGGAAGAACCCCAGAATCGGGATATTCAAATTGGCGCCGCCAAAAAAATGCGGCATGGGGAAGTCATTGTCGAAAAGTATTTTTGGCACAACAAAGCCGTCTATATAGGTTTTGTGCGTCCACAGGAGCGCCGATGGATAGTTGCGAACGATATGCCGGATCCTCTCGAGATCTTGGGCGTTGTATTGCAGCGTTTTGTCGTACCCCAGCCCGAGGCCAATGGCACACAGCTTGGCCCAGACATCGAGCCAGAATCGCGTGGGGATCGATATCATCTCACGCAGGTATTCGCGGGCTTCTGCCTTAACCGCCTTTATGGGCTTGCCGCTGGCTTCGGCGATGGAGTCAAGGTCAGTTTTAAAGCCGCGATTGTTGCGGATGCTTTGCTGGACATAGCGTGGCACTTTGTAGCGGCCACCGATCAATTGCCGTTCTGCAATATCCATGACAATGGCAGCTTGTCGCGCAACGAAAACCGCAAAAGGCTCGCTCGCTTCGTTTGGCACCAACCCGGTTTTGGATTGAAACCGCGCTCCCAATTCGGACAGTGACCCCGGCTCTCCAATCGTCAGGTGTAGCCTGTCCGGGTGGCGCCACGCGATTGAGCGTGCAAGCCAGGGCGGCGGATTGCCGTCGCTCCCGGTTAAGATGTCTCTGAGCCTTGGTCCCTTGTTACTGATTTGGTTGGGACGCGTCCAGCTGAGTCTCAGTGGTGCCACGATCGCATTGGGCTGATCGGCTATTGCGGTGGCGAGGGCCTGTATAGACAGAGATTTGCGATCGTCGCGCAGGTCGAGCGCTACGATATCCGACGCACGATCGGGCGGCCGATGCTCGGTAACGCTTCGGATTAACCAAGTTCTGTCAAAGCGAGCATGGGCGTCCAACAGGAAAATAACGGGGTTCTCGCCGTCGGGCCAGGGACTAGTCCGTGGAAGCATCTGAAATCCCAAGGCGCGTTGCACGGGCATGTACTTGCAGGAGAGCACCTGAACTCACTCAGTGCCTCGTGGCCGGCGTCTCGTGCTCTTCAAGGTCCAAAAGGGATTGCAGTTCGGGAGCCAGCGCCGGCTGCTTTTCTCGGTCACGGAAGTTTTCTTTTTCTCCCGGAGTGAAAGACTGCTCGACGGCGCGGCGCTGAATTTTTTGCTGTCCGCGCACTTCCGGCTTCAGATCATCGGGCGTGTTTTGGTGTAATTCTGCCGTCTCTTTTGCAGAGAGTTCGGGTTGCCCAAGGGTCCTTGCAAAGGCATTCCGCACGAGCGCAACGTGATCGTCAATGGTCTCGACTGACCAGCTGGCTGTATCAATTGCAGGTAATACATCGACGTGCACTGTCCCGCTTCTGAAGACGGGGTCACCCTTGGGGGAGATGTCGCCGGAGTTATGAATCACGACGGGGATAATGGGGAGGCCCGACTGGATGGCAATATGGAAGCCACCTTTCTTGAACGCCCCCAGTTTGCGTGTTGGCGCTCGTGTTCCCTCTGGCGCGAGCACCAAACTTTTGCGTTCCGCTTCCATGGTTTGCAACACGGGGGCCATGGCGTCTATCGCCGCCTGACGGTTACTGCGATCAATGAATACAACGCCTGATGCGCCCATTAGCGGACCGATGATAGGGAGGTGCTTTAACTCGCGCTTGCCTATGCCGACGATATCGCGCCGGACCAGGCTGGCCATCACCAGCATGTCGGCATTACTTTGGTGGTTGAACATGAAAATGGCGGGGCGGTTTTTCCAGAGATTTTCGCGTCCCCGCACATCGAGCTCCATTCCAATCAGGGCACTTGCTGTATCGGCGAACAGTGAGATAGAAAAATTGACCGCGTCGCGACGAGAGCCGCTGAGCAAGTAGAGGGGGAGCGCCATCATAAAACTCCCCACCAAAGAACCCGTGGCGGCCAGTGACCTGACTATTTCGCCGCTGGAGGCGGTGCCGCGGCTGCCAAAGTCAGCGTTTGGCCAGTGCTTCTCGGTGGCAATGCCCCGGAGTTGTCTGCTGCCGTTAAGGACGACGGGATGACCGACTGCCTCCAACAGCGCGATATCATCAGTACTGTCGCTGTAAAAAAAGCAGTGATCAACCGATGTCTTATGGGCCTCAGTGAATGCTTCTGCGGCGGCAACTTTACCCTCACCGAAGCACGTCGGTGTAACGACGCCGCCCGTAAAGCAGCCGTCGACCACTTCGAGGTCAGTTGCATACACGTTGTCTACTCCCAGATCTTTTGCGGCGGGGAGTACCTGATAGGGCGTCGCCGAGCTGATAATCGCAATGCTGTGACCTTTGGCTCGGTGCGCCTCAATCAGTTGTCGCGCCTCCGGGTAAATCAGTTTTGCAATGGCGCGCCGGAAGAGTCGCTCACTGTTGGCAATGTATGCTTCCTCAGAGCGACCTGCCAGATACTGTGCATGAACAGCCATAAGGGCCGAAAACCCCAAAGAGCCAATGCCAAAGCGTGTGGCGGCTTGAGTGAGCTGGACAAGGTCTGCCGGGGATAACTCGCCGCGCGCAATCTGGTCTCGGAGGAAGGCGGTTGCCGAGTAGCCCGAGATCAGGGTTCCATCGAAATCGAAGAGCGCGCAGGTTTTGGGACCCGGCTCCGAATCAGCAATTTGTCTGAGTAAGTTGGAGAGTGACACGCGGACTGGCCTTGGGCGGAGATTGCCGCCCATTCAAATACTGAACTTTACACTTTTGGTGGTGCTCTGACCAAGCGTAAAAACCCCAAAACTGCCGCCCCATGTGCTCGTTTACCTCGGGGTTCGATGCGCTAATAATGCGATTCCCATGCTCCACAGCAACATTCGACAGGATAATTTTTGGCGATGGATTACGGTTTGGTCACGTTGCTTCCAACGGCGCTGGCATTGGCGCTGGCAATATGGAGTCGCCGCACGCTGGAGTCCGTGCTTGCCGGCGCTCTTTTCGCCTTCCTTATCCTTGAGGGTGCGGCGTTCCTTGACGCCATGGCGGGGGCAACATTGCAGGTGCTCATGACTGAGGATGTGGCTTGGGTGATGCTGGTCTGTGGCCTCTATGGCGGTTTTATTGCCCTCTTGGTGAAAGGGGGTGGCTCACACGCTTTTGGGCGCGCACTGATTGACCGCATCGAGACCAAGCGAGGCGGCTTGCTTGCCACTTGGGGTCTGGGGTTGGTGATCTTTCTCGATGACTACTTAAACTCCCTGACGGTGGGCGCGACCATGAAAGCGGTGACAGACCGCTTTCGCACGTCCCGCGCTATGCTCGCGTATGTCGTCGACTCAACCGCCGCACCCTTGTGTTTGCTCGTTCCTCTGTCGAGCTGGGGCGCCTACTTTGCGAGTCTGTTGGAGCAAAATGGCGTCGCAGGGGAAGGCGAGGGACTGCAGGTTTTTGTCGAGACTATTCCTTATATGTTCTATCCCATTGTGGCGATTTTGATTGTGCCGCTGGTCGCCATGGGCGTGATCCCTCTGGTGGGTGCCATGCGCCGCGCGGAACAACGCGCAGAGGCCACTGGCGATCTGGGCATCCATGAGGACAATGCGCTAGCAGTAGAGGCGGGCGCTCAAGAGCGCATGATGGTTTTCTTTTTCCCGATCTTGGCGCTGGTTTTCTTCACCGTTTTCCCCAGCGTTGACCTATTGCGCGGAGTGATCGCGGCGATATTGATCACCTTTGTACACTATGGGCTCTGGCGTGTGATGCCTTTGTTCGATTTATTCGATACCTGTGTGGAGGGAATCAAATCGATGGTGCCGGTGCTTGCAATGCTTTTGACGCTTTTTGTCTTTGTAGAGGCCAATGATCGTCTGGGACTCGCCCCCTATGTGATCGAGGCGGTGTCACCGTTTATGACGGCTGACCTGTTGCCCGTGTTGGTTTTTGTCACCGTGTCATTACTGTCTTTCACCACCGGGTCGAATTGGGGGGTAATCGCTATCACCATGCCAATCGCTTTCCCGTTAGCGCAGACCTTTGATGTCAGCATTCCCTTGGTGATGGGCGCACTGTTTTCCGCCAGTGGCTTCGGGTCCCATGCCTGCTTTTATTCCGACTCTACCGTCTTGTCTGCGCAGGGCGCGGGTTGTAAAACCCATGAACATGCGTTGACCCAGCTACCCTACGCGTTGTTGGGCGCAGTAATCACCGCTACCCTCTTTACGATCGTGGCATGATGTAAAGACGCTTCGATGGCCGGGAAGGCGCCTGCGTTTTGCTGCAACGCCGGGGATGACAACATCAAGGCTGTGAGAAAGTCGAAGAATCAGCATCTTTAGAGAGACGAGTATGAAGGAAATAAAAGCCATTCTGGCGCGCCAACGCGTCGCACCGATGAAAGCCTGGCGCGCAATGCGTGAGCTGATGAAAAACCCGGATGATACGAGTCAGGTCTTTCACATCATCGAGGCTTTGAAGGGCGACAGCCTCGGTGCTGCGGTAAGGCGACTGCGCCAATCGGAGCGGGGCCGGTCGCTGCTCCTAGAGAAGCCCGACATCGTGACCTGCCTCAACAACCGTGAATGGCTGCAAAGTCTGCCTGAGGGTTCAATCGGACGCGTCTACTACAACTTTGTTCACGCAGAGAATCTATCGGCGGATGGGCTCATTGCATCCAGCGAAACCCCGTCCCGTTCCGAGCTTTACCGGGGGTTATCGGCGGATGAGATCTGGCTCGCTGACCGATTGAGGGATATTCATGACCTGCAGCATGTGATGACCGGCTACGGCCGTGACCCCGTTGGCGAGCTGAGCCTGTTGTCTTTTATGACGACACAAACCCCCAATCGGGGTATTCGCTTTATCGTCAGGATAGGGCAGTGGAAGTACCTCCGGGAGGTGCCACAATTTGATATTCGTTTGCTGATTAAAGAAGGGGCGGATATTGCGCGAAACGCGGTTTGGATGGCCGAGATTAATTGGGAGCAGAAGCTCGCACAGCCGCTTGAGGCGGTGCGCGCCGAGCTCGGTTTTAAAGCGCCTTTGCAGTATCAGCGCCTCCGAGAGCAGGCACCGCACTTGTTGTCGGCAGCGTAATCGCTGTGCGCGCCTTCTGCTAACCTTACCGCGGTGCGTTTGAGGCGAAAATAATGAATTTTGAATTTTCCGAAGAACAGCAGTTGCTTCGAGAGCAGGCACGAGGATTTCTGTCGGAGCATTGCTCTACGGCAGTTGTCAGGGCAGTACTCGATGGAGGTGCAGGCTGGGATCAGTCCCTCTGGAGCAAAGTGACCGAATTGGGGTGGACTGCGACCATCGTCCCCGAGGCCTATGGCGGGTTGGGTCTGAGTTGCTACGAGTTGGCGGTGATCGCAGAAGAACTGGGTCGCGCAGTGGCGCCATTACCTTTCAGCAGCTCAGTCTATTTGGCCGCTGAGGCGATTAATCGTCTCGGCACCGAGCGCCAAAAATCCACTTGGTTGCCCCAATTGGCGAGCGGCGAGTGCGTGGCCACATTTGCGATGGTCGAGCGCCCGGGGCGGCTGGCTTTGGATCAGTTGACTACACAGCGCACAGACGACTGCGTCACGGGCTACAAAACCGCCGTCCCGGACGCGGCGGTAGCGGATGTGGCAGTGGTGCTGACGCGCACGGGAGCAGATCTTGAGCTATGCCTGGTGCCACTCAAGCAGCAAGGGGTCACCCTGCAACCGGTGTTGACCCTCGACGGCAGTCGCGGTCATTGCAATCTGAGTTTAGAGCGGGCGGCTGCAGAGCGGTTGGGCGACAGGTCGCTGGAGCCGGCGGAATGGGATCGCTTGCTCGATGGCGCCGCGGTGATGTTCTCCTGGGAGCAGTTGGGGGTCGCGGAATCAGCCCTTATTCAGGCCAGAGATTACGCGCTGCAGCGCTACGCATTTGGTCGAGCGATTGGCTCCTACCAGGCGATCAAGCACAAGCTGGCCGCAATGTATGTCAAAAACACCTTGGCGCGAAGCAATGCGTATTACGGGGTTTGGGCATTGGCCGAGGAGAGTGACGAGCTGTCTCTCGCTGCTGCGACTGCCCGGGTTGCCGCCATTCAGGCCTCGACCTTTGCCGCCGAGGAAAATATCCAGACCCATGGTGGGATGGGCTTTACCTGGGAGTTTGATTGCCATTTTTATTATCGGCGGGCCAAGCTGCTCAGCTTGGTGGTAGGGAGCGAATCGGTCTGGCAGGACAGGCTGGTCGATGCATTAAGCCGTCGCTCAGCCGCTGCAGCGTAAGGAGGTAACTATGGATTTTAATGATACTCCCGAAGAAGCCCGTTTTCGCAAAGAGGCGGCGACTTGGCTGGCCGAGAATGTGCCCACGGATGATGCATTTCAGGCTCTGCCGCCGTTGCAGCAAGCCAAGCTTTGGCAGGAGCGTAAATATGACGCGGGCTGGGCCTGTATTGGCTGGGCGCCGGAGTTCGGTGGTCGAGGCGCATCGCCCATCGAAGAAGTGATTTGGCGGCAGGAAGAGTCGCGTTACGACTTGCCTTCCAACTTTTTTCTGATTGGTCAGGGCATGATCGCGCCCACCTTAATGGCGTGGGCCAGCGAGGAAGATAAAGCCCGCTTTTTGCCCCCATTGGCCAGCGGTGAGGAGGTCTGGTGCCAGCTATTTTCAGAACCGGCGGGAGGCTCGGATCTCGCTGCTTTGCGCACACGGGCAGAGCGAGACGGGGATGATTGGATCATCAACGGCCAAAAAATCTGGACTTCGGGCGCCCACTATTCTGATTTCGGCGTCATCGTAGTGCGCACTGATCCCAACGTGCCCAAGCACAAGGGCTTGAGTTACTTTTATATCGACATGAAGGCGCCGGGTGTCGAGGTCAAACCAATCAAACAACTGACGGGCGACGCTGATTTCAATGAGGTGTATTTCACTGACGTGCGCGTCTCTGATAGCTGTCGTTTGGGCGAGGTAGGTCAGGGTTGGCAAGTGGCCTTGACCACGCTCATGAACGAGCGTGCCGCCATCGGCGGCGGCTTTGGTCAGATGGATGTATCGCTGGCGATGTCGGTCGCCGAGGATCTCGAGATAGACGGTCAGCCGGCGCTGTCGGACGCCGCCCTGCGCGCCCGGATTGCGGATTGGTATGTGCAGGAAGCGGGGCTGAAGTACACCGGCTATCGATCACTGACAGCGCTCTCCCGCGGCGCGCTACCCGGCCCCGAAAATTCCATCGGCAAATTAGTGGGCGCCCCGAAGATGCAGGCGATGGCCTCATACTTGATGGATCTGCTCGGCGCCAGCGGTGCGATCGCGGATGAAAGTCTTGCAGTTAAGGCGGGCATAATCCAAAGAGCTTATATGGGAGCGCCCGGCCTCAGGATTGCGGGCGGGACCGATGAGATTATGGCCAATATTATTGCCGAGCGCGTGCTGGGTTTGCCCCAGGAGCCCCGCCTGGATAAGGGTATTCCTTTCAACGAGGTGCCCACTGGCTGACAAGCGGCGCGGTGGCTCGTCGACGGCGGCGGGAGCGGCAACGCGGATTGCCACGCGGTGGCGAAAAGCATTACGCCCCTGTGACGCTAAGCACTCAACTCAAGGCTGAATTTAAGAAAGACCTCGTCCGCTTGATATCCGAGGCTGCGGTATAGGGCTTGTCCAGGGGCATTATCTCGCGCTGTTTCCAGATCCAGTCGCGCAGCTCCTTGCCGAGTTGCCCAGTCGCTGGCGGCGGTCATGAGTGATCGACCGACACCTTGCTGGCGGCTATTTGCCACAACGAACAGGTCGTAGAGTACAAAGTAATTTACTAGGTCGACCGAGCAAAGCGCGGGATAGAGCTGGGTGAAACCCAGCATCTGCTCATCGGCATGGGCGACAAAAATTACTGAGCGGTTTTGCCGGATATTGGTATCGAGCCACTCACTTGCGGCTTCGATATCCGACGCGCACTCGTAAAACTGCCGGTATTGGTCGAAAAGCAGGGCGAGTGGTTGCAGATCATCGATTGTGGCAAGACGCGTGGTTAAAGACGGCTTCATCGTGGCTGGCTCCTTGTCAGATGAATAATCTACGTTTTTTCTTGGCTGCATGCACACGCACTATTGCGCACGCCGCCAATGCCCCGTGGCGCGACGGCGCGCGGCAGCACGTTGAGCCTATTGTGTCTCCTCGCCCACCTGATTTATTGTGACCCGCATTCAGCAAAAAGTGACACCATTGCCAGGCTGTCACCTTTTGCGACAAGCCGGATAAACGCCCGCGCTATCCTGAGGGCTGTTATAAAATTAAGCGTTCTGAACAGAGGGGTCATTGCGTGGTCATCAATGAACAGCAGGCGCAGTCGGTCGTCATCGACCATATCGGAGGCTTTGCATGGCCAACGGCCTCATTATTGGGGCTCTGCGTGGGGGTCTACGGCGCCTGCCTCTGGTATCTGTTCACTGATCCCAATTTCTCCTGGTGGATTGTGGTGGGCACCGCTTTTTGTGCGTATGCGGTTTACACGGTGCTGCATGAAGCTGTGCACGGCGCAGTCACGGGCATGAATATCCATTTACGCGGGGTCAATGAATGGGCGGGTTACATCGCTGCCCACATGTTGGGCATTTCGGTTATTGGGCATCGCCGTGGGCATCTCAAGCATCACCGCGCAACAAATCATCCTGAAGACGACCCGGATATGGCCTTTGCTGCGCACACACTGCCGGCACTCGTCGCGATGTGGTTTAGGGGGATACCCAAGGAGTGGCACTTTGCCGCGACCTTCAAGCACTTCACCGCAGCGGAAAAGCGCGTCCTTGTATGTGAGTATTTGGCTATTCTCACCACGCGCGCATTGCTCATCGCTTATTGCGCGGATCTCGGCGTGACACTCGTGACCCTAATATTGGGGCACCTTATCGGTAACGCCGTGCTGACAACGCTATTTGCCTGGATTGTGCACCATCCCCACAATGAGCAAGAGCGGATGAAAACGACGACGGTGTATCAGGGGCGACGCGGCTTGGACACCATCATGACCTTACTGTGGGTCTCCCAGAATTACCACGCCATCCACCACTTGTATCCCAAGGTGCCGTTTTTCCGCTATCGCAAGCTGTATCGAAAGCTCGAGTCGTACTTACTGGCGGGTGGCGTACCGGTGAAGCAGTTGATCTGAACCCCAAGCAGATATCTTAGGTGGGCCCCGCATTTTCTTTACGTCATGGCGGAGCGCACAAAAGAACACCGAGTGATTGATGCTGCTTGTGCCGCGTTAACAAAAATTAAAAATTCATGTGATAGGCTCATCAAACGGAGCCGAGAGAGCTTCGATTAATCAATCAAAGGAGAGTCGATATGAAGTCATTCATTCGTTGCGTGGCAGCTTGCTGCCTTTTGAGTACGGCCAGCCTGGCCTTCGCTGAGCGCCTCGAGGTATTTCGATGGCAGGCAAATTCCTCATCGCCAGAAGGTCTGGTGCAGGGCATGATGACTGCCGCCAAAATTCACGAAAAATATGGCGCCACGGTGGGCATTTTCCGTATGGATGTCGGTGGCTCCGGATATCCGACTTTTGATTATGTTTTGCGCTGGGATTCCGGTGCGGCGTGGGCAAAAACCAAAGAGACCAACTTCAATGAGGACTGGCAAGCATTTTGGGCGCAAGCTTCCCAGTCGCCCTCAGGCACTTTGCTGTTCTCGTTGGAGGGATTGAACTGGGATAATTCGGTAAAGGCAGCTGATTTTGCTGAGGATGGACCGTTCCGGGTTTTCGTTTGGCAACCCAACCCTGGTAAAGCAGCCGCGGTTTACGCGGCATTTACGAGGGCAGCAGAAATGCACACTGCTATGGGTGCAAAAGTAAACATTTACCAAGAGGGCGTTGGCGGCAACGGTAAGGTGCATTACGTGTTGTCTTTTGATGATTGGGCCGCCATGGCTGAGTTCGGCGACAAAGCCGCTGCCAGTGAGGAATTTCGATTTTTACAGGCCGCTTTCTCCGACGCCGCTGCGCCAATCAGTTCGATTCAGGGTGAGCCTGTGTATTACACCGGCCAGTAAGCTCGCCCAGACTCCGCGCCTCAGTGCGGGCGCGGTTTTCCATTGCAAAGAAAAAGGGAGGTTCACCATGCGTCTTGCAATTGCAATCTGCTTGTTGGTTTTTAGCCCGTTGAACTGGGCTGACGACGAGATGCGGGAAGTCAAAACGGCCAACCCATTCATCCTATTACATCCTGAGTCGCAGCAAGCTGCCGCAGAGGCTTATTACGCTGCGGTGGAAAAAAATGTCTTCAACGGTGCGATCCCACTAAAGCATGCGCAGCTGGCGGCAATATCGGCGTCCGTCGCAATGAAGTGCGTGTATTGCATTCCGGCGCACACAGCCTTCGCACGTGCTGCAGGTGCGACTGAGGAAGAGATCAAAACCGCTGTAGCAATAGCAGCCGATGTTGCGCTAAATAGTTCCATGCTCTACGGCAACCAGTTCGACATGGAAACCTTTATGCAAATGTTTGAGTAAGTGTCGAAGCGCGGGTGTTAGCACAGCGCCCGCAGCTTCTTCTCCAGCAGTAGCTCGAACGCTTCGAAATCGTTGCCGCATGCCTTCAATGCCTCTCGGGAGATTAAAATTTCCAAGTGGCCGCCTCGATCAACAGCGACGCAGGGCAGTTCTTGCATCACCTGCCCTAATAAAAGATCGGGCACTTCGTCCCGGTGAACCCAATTAAGGGATCGTGCCAGCCCGCCGCGTTGACGCCAGGCACGTCGACCAAGGGGGTTCCAGCCATGGGACAGGTCACAGAGGGCGCATTGAGCGCTACCAGTGCATTTACCCCATAAGTAGGCCAGTTCGCCAAATAGTGAGCCATCAGCGTCATATATCGCATAGAGATTATGGTCTGTCACTGTAACGCTGACCTTTCTGGGTCGAATGGCTATGATATACGGAAGATGGGAAAGTTAGATGAGCGTCAAACAATGTACCCAAGTGGTGGCCGCCTGAAATTAGCAGGTTCAAGGGCGCTATTTTTTTTGCTCCTACTGAGCGCTGTGCTTTGCGCACAGGCGGATGATCTTGCTGTTGAACTGGTGCGGAGCAACGACGCTCCCGAGGCAATTGCTTCTGTAAAGCAGCTCGACGCCAGGGTGGGCGACATGCTTCATCTGAGATCGGAATATGGCGACGTTTATCAATTTGACGTGGCGTCGGCGCGTCGGTCAGCGCTGGGGAATAAGATTATTTCGGGTAACAACAAAGCTGGTGCCCGACTGACGCTGGTGGTGACTTCAGATGGTGTGGTGCAAGGGTCCGTGCGCGATGCCGGGCAGACGTTTCGCATCACTTACAGCGCCGACGGATTTGCTTGGTATGCAGCAGACCCTTACATGGCCAAGCCAACCGATATGCGTGCAGCAGACAGGCCGCGCCGCGACAATGCAATCGAAATGAATCATCGTGACCTGACTCTGACTCTGACTCAGTCTCGGTCTGCGGCGATGAGTGATGTGGCTGACGAGGCGGTCAATTACCCGCAGTACGGGAAGGGATTGGCAACGATCGATGTGCTTTTCTATCACGAAGAGGGCATGGAAGATGCCGCCTCTGTGGCCGATTTCGTGATTGAGATCGCAAATCAGGCTTTTACCGATAGCGGTATCGACATCACCGTCAATATTGTTGACGTAAAGCCAATGGCGATAGATGCCGAAACGACGCAGAGCGATGTGCTCAGTGCGATGTACGAGGCTGAGGTACCTTTTGACGATATCGAAAGTGACAGAGCGTTCTATGCCGCGGACATTGTGGTGGCCCTGCGTGAAAACATACCCGAGGATGACGACTCCTGTGGTCTCGCTTATATCGGCGTTACAAATGGCTCTCCCCGGCGCAGGCTGTATGTGACCACGGTCCAATGGTTGCCCGTTGATAAGGCAACCGATGGGTTGTACTGCACAGATACCTCTACCGCGCATGAGATTGGGCATATTTTGGGCTCGCAACATGAGCGGCGGGAGTTCGAGGAGGGCGACTCGGGGGCTTATGCGTTTAGCTTTGGCCATTACCGCGAGGGATTTTTTAAAACAATTATGAGCTACGGCACGGAGCGGGAGATCAACGTTTTTTCTGCACCCAACATTAATGCTTGTTTGGGTTCCGCCTGCGGTGTTGCGGATGGAGGCCCTGATTCAGCTGATAACGCCAGAGGGTTTTCTCAAACGCGATTCATGATCGCGGGTTACGAGAGTGACACGCTGGCCCATGAATTGGTTAAGGATTTCCCGATTGATGAGGCATGTGAACTGGAAGACGAGGGCGGTGAGGGCTTTCGCAAGGGCCACGCTATTTCGAACGACTCACCACACACCATTGAGATCCGGGGCCAGTCGTTTTTAACGGATGATGGATCGGTGCTCACCTACGATTTTGAACCCGGTCAATTCGCTTTGGAGCCCAACTACTTCCTCCAACCGAGTTGCCGGGCGCTCGACGAGGAATCTGATTACGGCACCACAATCAAAGAGTCGTGGTTGATCTATCTCGATCCGGTGTCAGGCCAACTATTTGAGTCACTGCATCTGCGTTGGGATAACGACTACGAGGGTGATTATGTGAGGATAAATATCACAACACCGGAGTCGGGCGCTGTGGAGGGGCACACCACGCGGTGGATCAGGCCAGACGAAACGACTGTCCTTACATTTATTGCCAAGCCCGGATATCAACTTGCCGGGGTTGACAGCACCTGCGGCGGTACCCTGTCGGGCAACAGCCTGACGCTGGAAAGCGTCTCCTCGGACTGCCTGATAGAGCCTCGCTTTGAATCCTCTGTTGTATCTGGTGACACACTCAAAGTGGTACTGGAGGAGCCGGGTGCGGGCAGCATCTATTCGGGCGTGGGTAATTTGCGCGGCTGGTCGGTAGCGACCGTGGGTATTGAGAAAGTTGAGATCTGGATTGATGGTGTCTATGCCTTCGATGCTCCTTACGGCGGAACCAGAGGCGACGTGGGCAATGCCTATCCCGATTATCCCGACTCTGATGCGTCGGGATATGCGCTGGCCTGGGCTTACAGCAATATGACGCCAGGTGAGCACACGATTACCGCCAGAGCGTATAACACCAATGGGCAATATGCTGAGCGCACCTCAAGATTTACGGTAACGCGGTTTGATAAGCCGTTTATCGGCGCGAATGACGTGGTCAGCCTTGATGGCGCGCAGTGCGAAGTCTCGGATGTCCAGATCTGGCTTAAAAACGCGTCCCTTGCCGAGACCCTTTACGACGTGCGTCTTGAATGGCGAACCGCAACGCAGGGTTTCGAGATTATCGAGATCGACTAGCCACCCTCGTGGTTTCGGGGGCGGGGCAGCTGGTTGCCGCGGCCCTGCCAGCACTCTCGCCACTTCCGACCGCATTGTTATAGATTTATACCAAACGGGGATCAAAATGCCATGATTTCTGGTAGCATTTGTTCGGACAAATGATAATTTTGGTGCCTGAATTTCAGGCTAACCACACTAAAAACCATAAACATCGAGGGATCCCATGAGCATGATTCGTAACACTTCGGTCCTTGCTGTCGCCGTATCTATGGCTATTTCGGCACAGGTACAGGCGCAGCGATC
>JAYNYK010000088.1:0-6182 GCA_038102985.1 Halieaceae bacterium | reverse complement strand
GCCAAGAAGAAGGCAGCTGCTAAGAAGAAGGCGCCTGCCAAGAAGAAGGCAGCTGTTAAGAAGAAAGCGCCTGCCAAGAAGAAGGCAGCTGCTAAGAAAAAGGCACCAGCAAAGAAAAAAGCTGCCAAGAAGAAGTAATCGCTGCCACGTCACGTTTGGGAGTGATGTGAAGATAAAGCCGGCCTCGACGCCGGCTTTTTTTTGGCGAACACTCGTGTTGGCGCATTGCGCGCCGATACATGGGTGCTGGTGGCTGACTAAGAGGCGTGTTCTGCATGAGCGTTCCGATCCTTTATCACTATCCCATGTCGCCCTATTCCGAGAAGTTGCGCCTGACAATGGGGCTGCTGCAGCGGCCATGGCTGTCTGCACAGGTGGCAGCCTACCCACCCAGAGCGGCGCTGGCGGCAGTGGTGGGAGGTTACCGGCGTATCCCGGTACTGCAGATTGGCGCGCATATTTATTGTGATACCCGCCTCGCCTTCGCCGCTTTGCTGGGCGATGAATCTGGCCATTGGAGTTTGACTGATAGGGATGAAGCATTGCGCCAATGGGCTGAACAGGAGGTTTTTTTTGCGGTTATAGCGGCATCATCACCTTATCGCGCTGTTCGGTATTTGGCGCGAGAACTCGGTATCTCCGGACTGCTCCGCTTCGTTCGCGATCGCATTGTGATGACTCGTGACGCAAGAATTCTTCAGCCTGATGCAAAAACTGCAAGGGACGTCTTGTCATCATTTGTCAGGCATCTGGACGATCGGCTGACAGTGGATGCCTGTCTGTCCGGGCCGGGAATCGGGTATCTGGACCTTTGTTGTTTTCATCCCCTCTGGATGGCCTGTCAGATAGACCCGCGCTCGACCGCCCGATGGTCCTCTGTGGTGCGCACCTGGTTTAAAAAAATCCAAGACCTAGGACACGGGGAATGTTCGCCAGCGACCTCTCAGATAATCGCCGAAGCAATCGCCGAGCGGACCGACTTCTCCGGGGGCGTCGTTGAGCCGCCTTTTCTGGTAGCAGAGCCAGTGACGGTGAGGCCAAGCGATTATGCCCGCGATGAGTCGAGGGGGATCCTAGTAAGCCTTGATGGTCGACGCATTGTGCTCGAGCGGCCGCTCCCTGCAGGGGGGCGAGTATTTCTGCACTTTCCCAGACATGGATTCGAGATCAGCCGTCAATCGGCTCAGTAGGTGTGGTGGCGGTGTCTCTGCGGTAGCGATCGCGCCATTGGGACGGTGACTCCCCGCACCACTGGATAAAAGCACGTCTGAAATTAGATGCATCGTTGAATCCGAGTGCCATTGCCGTTTGGGAGATGCTGCCGTGGGGTTTGCGCAAGTGCGTAAGGGCATGTTGCAACCTGGCGCGATCCAGCAGGGACTGGAAAGTACTCTCCTCTGCAGCCAACCTTCGCCGGTAAGTCCGCGTGCTGAGGTTCAGCATGGCAGCCATCTGCTCGAGTTGGGGATATTGCCCCTCTAACTTTTCCAGAGCCATCAACGTTTTCTCTGTGCAACTGGTGGAGTCGGCGAGATGAGCGAGCAATCTTGCGCACTCTGCCTCATAAAGTCCTCTCAGCGTTGGATTTGATGTGGGAAGCGGGCGCTGCATGATCGTGTTAGGCAAGCTCATCACCGCGCGGTCTTTGCCAAAGAACACTGCAGAGCCAAAAATAGTGCCGAAGGGGGTTGTGTCGGCTGGGCGCGGGTAAGGGAATGAGACCTCGATCTGATCCACTGGCGATTGCAAAAGATCTGACAATGCCTTTTGTGCCGCTGAAAAGATGACGTCGTGGGTAAACCGTCTCGCCAATGACGGGGCCTCCAGTTCGAGCTCAAAGCCCGTGCGGTCACGATGCCTATCGCGAAAGAGGTATAGCCTCGTCTGGCCCCCGGTCAGTAGTGGCCCATACTTCACCAGCGTCTCTAGCACCTCGGTCAGATCAGTGCAGGCCATGAACGTCTGGCCTACCACAGCGTGAGCGGCAAGATTGATTTGCTGCCCCACCTCCAATCCCAGAGCCGGGTCACCGGTCGCTAGCAGTGCATTGGCAACGATCTTGTCGGCTTGGGATTCGCCTACCCGGGTGCCGGCCTGACCCAGTGCCTCCAGCGAGAGATCAGTTCCCTCACAGATCAAATCCAACGGGCAACCGCGCTGCAAGACGATGCCGATCAGAATCAGCAGATATTGGCCCGGTGTCGAGGTTTCCATGTCCCCATTTGGCCATAAATGACCTTTATTTGGCAAGGTATCACCTTGAGTTAGGGACCCTTCCGATTGGATGATGAGAGCCTACTGATCAGAGCAACTGTTTATGAAGATTTCGTGGAACGAGCAAACACCCCGCAAAATTCAGCGCTTTCCTAATCCCGACTATCCCACCGACAACCCAGATCTCGAGGATGTGTTGACCAGTGCCGATGTCGACCACGTGGCGCAGATTTTCCAAACACCCCTGACCGGTTCATATAACTGGGACTATTCAGTGCAGGATGATCGTATAAAAAAACTTTACGAGTTGGGAAAGCAGCTGAACTGGGATCCGCAGATGGACATCAATTGGGACCGACCCTGGCCCGAGGAAGAGCGGCAGGCCGAGTTGATGAATCTGCATGACTACCCGCCTTATCTTGCGCTGTCCGATAAGGAGAAGGATGAGTTCTGGCTACATATGAATGCATGGTCGCTCTCTCAGTTTCTGCATGGGGAGCAGGGTGCGCTATTGGTGGCCAGTCAGCTATGTTCCTGCGCGCCCACTTTTAATGCGAAGCTTTACGCGGCTTCTCAAACATTTGATGAAGCGCGCCATGTCGAGGTGTTCAACCAGTATATTCAGAAGCGTATTGGCTTGATGTATCCCATCAATACGCACTTAAACAGCATTATCGACAAGATCCTGACCGATCCTCGATGGGACCTGAAGTTCATCGGTATGCAGATTGTGATTGAGGGGCTGGCGTTGTCTGCTTTCAATACAACTCGGGAAACCACTCCCGATCCGGTACTCAAAGATATCGTGTATCTGGTGACTCGGGATGAGGCTCGCCACGTGACATTTGGCGTCAACTACCTTGAGGAGTACGTCAAAACGCTGACGGATGAAGAGCGCGAGGAACGCGCGCTGTTTGCTTTTGAAGCCTGCGCCATCAGTCGCGAGCGTTTGGTTGCGACCGATGTCTTTCGACATTTTGGTTGGGATGTCGAGGAGAGTCGCAGGAAGGTGCTCGATGGTTTTGTGATGTCGACTTTTCGCAACCTGCTTTTTCAGCGCGTGGTGCCCAATTTACGCAGAATTGGTCTGCTAACGGAACATATCCGGCCCAAGTTTGAAGAGTTGGGAATCCTGGAGTACGAGGCGATGACGGATGATGGTGATATCGACTGGGCGAAGCTGGAGCGACCTCTGGACACCTCAGAAGCGCAGAGCCACGAGCAAAGTATGTTGGCGGCGTTCCACGAGGCCTTTGAGGCGGATCAAGCGGTTAACGGCTGAATCACCAGCGTCAGTAAATAGCAGGGACTGTTGCGCGAGTGTTTGTTACAGTCTGCGCTCCCATGAAACTGGTAGTTCCAAGGAAGAAGTAAATTATGACCGTGGTCACATTTATACAACACGATGGCTCGGAGCGAATGGTCGATGGCGACGTTGGTCTGTCCCTGATGGAGACGGCGTTAAAGCATGATGTCCCTGGTATCGACGCAGATTGCGGCGGAGGTGCTATTTGCGGCACCTGTCATTGTTTTGTTGAGGTTGCGGGCGATCTGCCAGCGCCCGATAGCCAGGAGACCGCGATGCTGGGGTTGCGGCCAGATCGCGCTGACAATTCGCGTTTGGCTTGCCAAATTGTTATTGCCGAAGGCATGGCGGATATCACGGTTCGGCTACCAGAATTCCAAATGTAGTGCCTAACACTGGGGTCGCCCAGCAATATGGCGAGAGGGTGAGACTTATGAACATGCCTGCCCCTGAGGTGGCACCAGACTACCGCGCACTGCCACTCTCTGAGCTCGATGTATCCGACCCGCGTATGTTCCAGTTCGATTACTGGCACGATCTTTTTGCCCGGTTGAGAGAGCAGTCACCGGTCCATTACCAGTCAGATAGCCCGGCGGGGCCGTTCTGGTCTGTTTCGCGCTACGAGGACATCGTGGCGATTGAGCGTGACACAGAGACTTTTTCCTCTGAGCCCGCCATTAGTGTTCTGGATCCTCAGCCAGATATGATCCTGAAGATGTTTATCGCCATGGATCCACCCCAGCACGATGATCAGCGGCGCGCAGTGCATCATGTTGTGGCGCCCAGAAATCTCAAGGAATTTGAATCGCTGATTCGGCAACGAACGGCAGCGGTGCTGGATGACCTCCCAGAGAATAAGCCGTTCGATTGGGTACAACTTGTGAGCCGTGATTTGACAACCAAAATGTTGGCGACGCTGTTTGATTACCCATGGGAAGAGCGCAATAACCTGACCGAGTGGTCAGATATGTTCACTAACGATGAGCGGATCACGGCAGGCGAGGGCGTTTCCAGGGACGTCATCATTGAGCATATTAAGGCGTGTCTGCAGCGTTTTACTGAGCTTTGGCACGAGAGAAAAGGGGACGGTAAAGAAGCTTTTGACTTGATTAGAATGCTTCAGGCCGACCCGAATACCGCCAATATGGTCGATGATCCCCTCACCTATATGGGCAACATTATGTTACTGATCGTGGGCGGTAATGACACGACACGGAACTCAATGTCTGGCGGCGTGCTGTTTCTGAATCAGTTCCCTGAGGAAATGGCCAAAGTCCGCGCTCACCCGGAACTGATACCCTCCATGGTCTCAGAGATCATCCGCTACCAGACCCCGTTGCCTCATATGAGGCGAACTGCAACGCGGGACACGGAATTTCGAGGGCAGCATATTCGGCAGGGGGATAAAGTAGTGCTGTGGTACGTATCAGGTAATTACGACGACACCGTGATTGAGCGACCGAACGACTTCTGGATTGACCGCCCCAGCGTGCGTAATCACCTGTCGTTTGGTGCGGGGATTCATCGCTGTATGGGTAACCGTCTCGCAGAAATGCAGCTTCGCATTTTGTGGGAAGAAGCCTTAAAGCGTTTTGAGACGATCGAACTCGCAGGAGAGCTGAAGAGAACCTGCAACCTCTTCATCCGCGGCTTTACGGAGTTGCCTGTCAAAGTCCGTCGGTTCTAGTTGCTTCGATAGCATTACAACGAGGTAGGTAGATGTCTCGTCAAAAATCGACGCCTGACCCAAAAATACCATGGGTTGCGGCCGGCGTTGATGGCTGCAAGGCGGGGTGGGTGTGCGCGGGCTTCGATGGTGAGACGTGGTCGCTGTCTATCCTGCAGGCGCTTAAGGAAATTGCCGTCCGGATGGCGCCCGGCGCAACGGTTTGTATTGACATGCCCATTGGCCTATCGGAGAGTGGTCTAAGGGCCTGTGACCGAGACGCGCGACGGCTGTTGGGACCTCGCCGAAGCAGTGTCTTTTCTGTGCCGCCTCGCCTCGCAATCGCCGAGGCCCCCTATGAAGCCATAAACGCTAGAAGCAAAAAGGAGTGGGGTAAGGGCGTCAGCAAGCAGGCTTTTTACCTGTTGCCAAAAATTCGCGAGTTAGAGCACTGTATCCTGGAGGCTGAGACAGCCGGTTTGGCGTGGCTCGAGACTCATCCCGAACTGTGTTTCGCCTCGCTGAATGCAGGCATTCCAATGGCGTATTCTAAAAAAACGAGCGACGGTTACCGTGAGCGCTTCGCTTTGATTACCCGTTTCTTAGGTCGTCGTTATCTCGGTGAACTGGTAGCGAATTTCGAAACTACGGTGACAAGGTCGGCCTGCGCGCGTGACGACATCCTTGACGCGCTGGTGTGTGCTGTCGTCGCTCGCCTGAAAGAGGACCAGCGGGGCTATGTGCCTGTTGATACCAATGAATTCGATGAGGTCGGTCTGCCCATGCGTATTTACTACCCCAAACCCACGCAGGCAGCATCGAGACGCAGATCAGCTCAAGAGGAGGGGTCATGACCGGTGCGTTACAGGGGCAGCGCCGGCTTAGGCGATGGCACCGGCTTATCGCCATGGCTACTTCGATACAACTGTTGTTGTGGACCCTGAGCGGCTTGTTCTTCGCTTTTGTCGATATCGACTATGTCCGTGGTCACCAATT
>JAYNYK010000033.1:0-29530 GCA_038102985.1 Halieaceae bacterium | reverse complement strand
GCCCCGCGTACTCTGCGGGCATCTCGGGGTTGTACCAGCACATGGCGCCGTAAACTATAAAGAGTATCCCCGGAATAATCAGAACCCCTCTGGCGATCATGGTGCTGTCCTGTGCAGTAAACGAAGCCCTAGTTTACTACCGAAGCGTCATTCGAGCGCAATCCGTCGCCATTATTGCCAGGTTGCAGTGTGCCCAGCGTATAGGCGAGATCAAAGGCAGGTAGCGAGGCTTAATCCGCAGTTTGGTGATAATGGCAGAGCGCTTGACAGCTTTTCGGGGTATCCGTACTGTTGCGCCCCTCGACGTTCGTCGAGACCGCATGTGGGGCTATAGCTCAGCTGGGAGAGCGCAACACTGGCAGTGTTGAGGTCGGCGGTTCGATCCCGCCTAGCTCCACCACACTTTTTCTAATGTTGATCAGCTGCGCCTAGTGGAGAGCCTGCGGCACAACAGAGCTATGCTTTCTTCAGCCACGGAAGGAGTATTTCGTGGACATTGACGGTTGCATTTAATCGCGTCGCGAGCATGAACAGTCCACCGATCTTCCGGTGAATGTAGGCCACATCGATCGGGGGTACCTGCCAGAACTCACTGTTGCTCTTGAGGGGCTCTACCCCGTCCATGAGTTGTTGCGGTATGGGTGAGTTACCAAAGTCATAGGGCGCGCTCATCGTGAGCGGCACCAGTGCAATTTCAGCAAGCGCCAGCAGGGTATCTCGATATCGCGATCCCTCCGGGCCCAACGCATAGCCGATTTTCTCTGCGGCATTGATCATTGCGCTTCTGTCGCTTGCTACCGCCCCAGCCAGAAGGTCTCGATAGCCACGCACCAATGCAGCGCTGAAGCGCCGTGACGCACCAAAATCGAGAAGCACGACTTGTCCCGTGTCGGGGTTGTATTGGTAATTAGCGAAATTGGGGTCGGTCTGCACCAAGCGCAGTTGAAACAGCTCGATCATGAGTAGTTCAAAGAGCAACGCTACCACGCGGTTGCGCTCCGGGGCGTCTTCGGAAGCGACGTCTTCGATGGGCACACCCGGCACGTAAGTCATCCCCAAAACCCGGGAAGCGCTGATGTGCGGTATCACGCGGGGCAGAAGAAATCGCTCGTCGTCACCCAGAGCTCGGACAAACGCCTTCAGGTAGCGCGCTTCCTGCTCATAATCTGCCTCTTCGTAAAGCTGCGACTTGGCCTCTGCCAACAGTGGGGTCATATCCATGTGTTTCGGCAATAACCCTGAAACGCGTAACAACGCCGCCAAATTGTCTACATCGGAGTCGATGCTCTCCCTCACGCCAGGGTATTGCACCTTAAGCACCGCTGGTTGGCCCCGGCGAGTGGATAGCTTATGCACCTGACCAATTGACGCCGCTGCAAAAGGGCGTCGTTCAAAATGCTTTAATTTAGCCTCAAAATCGGGGCCCAGCTCTTGCGCCAGCACCTCCTGCAGTTGTGCATCTGGCATCGCATAGCCAGCATTTCGCAAGGTCGCGAGAATATCGCCCAGCTCCCGTGGCAGCAGGTCGCCGGTATCCATGGAGAGAATTTGCCCGAGCTTCATCGCCGCACCGCGCATTTCAGCGAGCTGTCGGGTGAGGCGCATGGCGTTCTTTGGCGTGAGGAGCAGATCTTTGACCTTTGGTCGCTTGCCCGAGGCCAATTGCATGGTGCCATGCGCGATCATATTGCCCGCCACGCCGCCAGCCAGCCGGGCGAACTTTCCAAAGCGCTGTGCGCGCCCTTTAGGAACTGCTCGCTGCTTCTCGCTGTCAGTACTCCGTTGTGCCTTGTCTGTGTTCTGGCCCATGTTTATCGACGGCTCGTCATGTCTGAGTTTTTGTGAGGTAGGGTGCAACGATTTCGTAACCGTTGAACTCCGCATTGAGCACGGCAATGAAGGTAAATACTCCCGCCAATTTGCGCGCAACCATTGCAAAGTCGCCCGAAGGAATCGCAAATTCTTTGTTGGTGAGCGATCGTGCCACCTGCTTCCCTGTGCGATTGATGAGCCCAGAGCGCCCCCAGCAATAAAGCCCCTCGGCGTTGAGATAGGCCGGTGGGAGCGTGTTGGGTGGTCGCAGCGGTTCCAAGAGATTGTTGATAAAGGCCTTGAACGTCGCCTTTGCGCTTTCACCGGCATCGGGCGTCAGGCAGCCCAGCTGCACTAACGCGCTTTCGAGCCGGGTTTCATCATCTGTTAAACCCGCAATAATGGCGTCGCAGAGGGCGGTGCGAAGGGGCCCGTTCAGTTCAAAAACCGAACCAAAATCGAGCATTGTCAGTTCGCTTCCCGTCTCACTGATCAGGTAATTGCCAAAGTTGGGGTCAGTCTGTACCAAGCCGAGGTCGAATACCTCGGCAAAAAAGAGTTGCAACATGACTCTGCCGAGCGCGTTGCGTGTGGTCTGCGGTAGCGCCGCAACCTCCACAGAGGCAGCTCGATGACCCTCGACATATTCCATGGTCAAGACGTCGGGGCGGCAAAGCTCCGGCCAAAACTTTGGTACACGCACTGTTACGGCAGCGCGCTGTAATTGCGGATGCTGGGAGAGCGCATCCTGCATCGTCTGCGCCATCCTCTGTTCTCTTGGGTAATCGACCTCAGCCAAGAGCTGCGTGTGGAGCGTATTGAGCCAACCATCAAAATCTTGGCTTCCGGGTATCCATCGTGCCAATCGCAGCATATTGACCACTGTGTTGAAGTCATCATCCAGCAGCGCGACCAGGTCGGGATACTGTCCCTTCACTACCACCTGATCCTCGGTCGCGACAATTTTTGCGCGGTGTACTTGCGCGAGCGATGCGGCGGCGAGTGCCTGAGGCTCGATCTGCAATTTGGAATACTGAGCACCCAGCCCAGCCCGGAAAACGGATTGCATCTGGGTCCAGGGCAGGGGGCGGGTTTGGGCGTCCAGCTCGTGAAGCGCACCGGTGAGTGACGGGGGTAAAAAGTGCTCGCCCAATAGCGCAAGTAGCTGACCGATCTTTACGTACGAGCCCTTGAGCTCGCCCAGCCGGCTGGCAAAGCGGCGGGCTTCGCGGTCGAGCAGCGCGTTGTTCTCAGGTGCGGCAGCGCGTATTTTTTTTAGAGCGCTATCAACGGCAAAGGCACCGCCGGCTCGAGCGCCTGCAAATGACATGCGTAGGCTGCGGGCCAAGCCGCCTCTGCGGATAGAATTATCTCTGGGCATCTGCACTTTACGTAAAAAGGGTGTGTGCAGACTTTTGCAATCGAGATTTCCGCATACATCGCCGGTAAGCCAGCGGGGGTTTGACGCATGGCCAAAGCGCTCCCGCCAATGAATGTGAGAGCATTGACATCGAGACGGGTCGAATTTTTTACCGCACTAGCGATTGATCAGGCTAAGTTGGCGATGATGGGGGGCTGACCGATGGGAGCGCGCAAAAGCGGCAGATGGGTGTGTGTGTGAGCAAGGATAGCGACTTGCATGTGGTGCTGTGCCAGCCAGAAATTCCGCCCAATACCGGTAATATCATCAGATTGTGCGCCAACACCGGTATGGCACTGCATATCATCGAGCCTCTGGGGTTTGAGTTGGATGATACGAGGCTCCGGCGCGCGGGCCTCGATTATCATGAATACGCCGACATCCAGACGTGGCGAGATCTGGCAAGTTATCAGCGGCAATTTCCGCAACGACGCCTGGTTGCCGTGGAAACCTCGGGCCGTCAGTCTTATGCGTCCTTTCGCTTCGAATCGGGCGACTCGCTCCTGTTCGGATCCGAGACATCAGGATTGTCGACTCATACATTAGGGTCTCTGCCGACGGCGCACGTGCTTAAAGTGCCGATGAAGGTGACTAGTCGCAGCCTTAATTTGTCCAACACGGTGGCTGTGGTGGTCTATGAGGCCTGGCGTCAACTGGGGTTTTACGGATCTGAGTAAAGTCTCAGCGGTTGCCGTGACGGCTTTTGGGAGAGCGACGGAGTGCGTTAACCTTAACGCCATACCGTTGGCAATTCGCCCCCACTGGCAAGCACGTCGGCGAATGGTTCAAAATGGCGGCTTGAAGAATGGATGACGGCAGTACAGCGTGCTCCGGGCACCGTGATCGGGGCCCCTGCGACGAATCACCCCATCCAACGTAAATGTTAACTGACCAAGCCTGATCAAGCGCACGATACCGCGGCGCGGAAGGGCGCTCGGGAGAGAACCATGCATAGAGCTGTTGCGGCTTACTTGTTAGCCCTATCGTCATATGTTTATGCGGCGGTTGCCTTGTCTTCGGAAGTGCCAGACATCGACATTCCTTACGACAAGTTCACCCTCGATAACGGCCTTACGGTGGTGGTGCATGAGGATCGTAAAGCACCCATCGTTGCAGTGAGCATCTGGTACCACGTGGGTTCAAAGAACGAGCCTGAGGGTAAGACCGGCTTTGCGCACCTGTTTGAGCATCTCATGTTCAACGGGTCGGAGAACTACGACGGCGAATATTTTGAGCCCTTTGAAAACGTTGGGGCGACGGGCATGAATGGCACGACATGGTTTGATCGAACCAACTATTTTGAGACCGTCCCAACGCCGGCTCTGGAGATGGCGCTGTGGATGGAGTCGGATCGGATGGGGCACCTGCTTGGCGCCGTGACGCAGGAGAAGCTCGATAACCAAATTGGCGTGGTGCAGAACGAGAAGCGACAGGGCGATAACCAGCCCTACGGCAAGGTGCAATATCGTTTATTGGAGGCGCTGTTTCCGCCGGGGCATCCGTACCGGCACAGCACTATCGGCTCGATGGAGGATCTCAGCGCCGCCTCTCTGGAAACGGTACAGCAGTGGTTTAAGGATTACTACGGGGCGGCGAACACCGTGCTCGTGTTGGCAGGGGATATCGACGTCGATCAGGCAAAAAAGCTGACCGCGAAGTATTTTGGTGACATCGACGCCGGCCCGCCTGTGACCCAAATGAAGGCGGCCGTACCGACTCACCTGTCAGATACCCATGAGGTGATGTATGACCGCGTGCCTCAGGCGCGGGTTTTCCATAATTGGGTGGCGCCAGGACGCACCTCTCGTACTGCTGCAGAGCTGGAGCTGGTGGCGAGTATTCTTGGCAGTGGCAAAAACTCTCGGCTGTATCAGGCACTGATCTATGAACAACAGTTGGCGGTGGATGTGAGCTCCTCGTTGCAGAGGCAAGAATTGGCGAGCCTGTTCGACATTGACGTTACGCTCCAACCCGACGCCTCCATGGACATTGTTAACACCATTATCGAGCGAGAGCTGCAGAATTTTCTGGACAATGGTCCAACCGCTGAGGAGGTGCAGCGCGTTCAGACGCGGATTAACGCGAGAGTTGTCAGAGGTCTCGAACAGATTGGGGGCTTTGGCGGGAAAGCCGTGACCCTCGCACAAAGCGAGCTCTACGCCGACGCCCCGGGCTTTTGGAAAACGCGCCTTGAGTGGATCAACGCGGCGACGCCCGAGAGCCTCAAGGCGACCGCGGCTGAGTGGCTGGGTCGTGGTCGCTACAAACTGGAGGTGTATCCCTTTGGGGATTTCGCCACCACGGCATCTTCGGTTGATCGCAGCGCTGGCTTACCACCGGTGGGTGCGATGCCGGATTTAGTCTTCCCCACTGTAGAGCGAGCGGAGCTCAAAAACGGATTCAAAGTGGTGCTGGCGCGGCGCGCTGCAGTTCCGGTGGTCAATATTGCCCTGCAGTTTGATGCAGGATACGCGGCAGATTCTTTCGGCACCTTGGGTGCGGCCGACTTCACCATGTCGATGCTGGATGAGGGCACCCCAACCCGCGATGCATTGGAAATCGCGGCGGAGGCGGAATCGCTGGGGGCCTATATTTCAACAGGCTCAGATCTCGATACGTCCACCGCATCGCTCTCTGCCCTGAAGGGGCAGCTGGAACCCTCGCTTGACCTGTTTGCAGAGGTGGTAAAAGAGCCGGCTTTTCCCGAGGACGAACTCGAGCGTCTGCGAAAGCGCTGGATTGCCAGGATTGGGCAAGAGAAAAACCAGCCCGTGCAGTTGGCACTGCGAACACTGCCATTGCTGATGTATGGCGATGATCACGCCTATGGGATTCCCTTTACCGGTTCTGGGACTGAGGCGTCGATCAATTCGCTGACCCGAGATGATCTGATTGGCTGGCATCAGACCTGGATTCGCCCCAGCAATGGCACCTTGTTTGTGGTGGGCGACACCACCATGGAGGCCGTGTTGCCAATGCTTAACAAGCACTTTGGCACATGGAAAGAAAATCGGATGGCAGTGCCGAAGAAGAACATTGCTGAGGTGGCAATGAGAGAGGGTGGTGTCTACTTGATCGACAAGCCGGGCGCGCCCCAGTCGCTCATTCTCGCGGGGCATGTCGCGCCGCCAACCGGGGTTGATAACAATATCGACATCCTGACGATGAATGATGTCATCGGTGGGTCCTTTACGGCAAGGGTCAATATGAACCTGCGTGAAGACAAAGGGTGGGCGTACGGCGCTTATACCTTTATGCAGGATGCTCGTGGTCAAAGACCCTGGCTCGCCTATGCGCCTGTGCAGACCGACAAAACTGCCGACTCCATCAAAGAGCTACAGCGTGAAATGGATGAGTTTTTGAGTTCCGCACCCGCAAGACAGGACGAGCTGGATAAAAGCGTGCGCAATAACGTGAACAGTCTGCCGGGTCAGTTCGAAACCGCAGGTGCCGTGCTGAATGCCTTGCTCAGTAACGATCGCTTTGGGCGCGACGATGATTACGTGGGGACGCTAAAGCAACGCTATGAGGCGGTTGATCTCTCGGGCGTTCGCGCGGCGGCCGGGCAAGTGATGCACCCCAACAAACTGATTTGGCTGATAGTCGGTGACCTCGAGAAAATCGAACAGCAGATTCGCGACTTGGAGCTAGGGGAGCTTCAGATTATTGATGAAGACGGAAAAGCGGTGGGGGAGGCCGGTTGACGCCCTGGCCAGAGGGGCCAAAGGTTGGTCTGGGGCGGGTTGGCAGCACGACAGCCTGCGCCACGCTGCGGGTTCTGAGTGGCGATGACATGACCGACTCGATGATCCGTTGCGTTGTAAAAGCGTATGGCCTTGGCAGTTAGCGGGTGCATTATGCAGCGCGATCCATTGCCACGCGAAGGCGCCAGTCCGCCACCGAGCCGTGTAAACACTGCTCGGCGCGCATCATCTCTACGCGAAGCGCCAGATAATGCGCTTTGGCCCTGCGGTCGTTACCCCGGGCCATCGACCACGCTTTTGCCCATAGCCCTACCCGCACTGTGTGTTGGGCGAGTTCCTGAGTCGCCAAAGCGTATAGCTTTTCCTCCGTCGCCGCGTTGTGGGCCGCCTGAATCGAGGCGTTGCTGTGTTGGGACATTCCTTGTCTCCTACTGATCTGCTGGCCCAAGGCGGGCCATTTACTCTCAGTAAGGATTGATCAAACCGTGACCGGTAGATTGCCGCATTGCGCCAAGGGCTTTGCCGAATGCGCCATTCGGATTTGATCCAAAACACAGACAAAAATTCGCGTGAATTTAACGCGTGATGCGATCTAGGGCACGGTGGATAGATCGGGTGAGATGGGGACGGGTTAACCGCAGTCCCACAACGCCGCGGGGGAGACAGCAATGAGCGTCTGCTATCGCCCCTTTACGGACGCTAGCGGTGGCGATGATGGATTACTTGATTGGCGGCCAGCAGAGGCGAAAGTGGGATATTGACCCTGTCCCCTTAAGAGCAATCGCTACCCTCTAGCAAGGCTTGCCGCACCAGCGGCAATTGATCATTGCCGAAATACAGTTGATCGTTAATCAACATTGTAGGCGAGCCATAAGCGCCCCTGGCAATGGCCTCTTCCGTATTGGCACGGAGTTGATCTTTAACCGGCTGTGTGGCGGCGTGCGCCAGTAGCGCTTCTCCGGGTAAGCCGCAGCCATTGACGACGTCTAGAAGCACACCGGGCTCGTCGATGTTATTGCCGTCGACAAAATAGGCGTTAAAAGCCGCCATTGAAAAGCGCAGTAACGCGCCCGGATCCTCCTCCAATGCGCAACAAACGCGCATCGCAAGCACGGACTTCACTGGGTGATGTTCAGTCGGGAACACCAGTGTTAGTTGGGCAAGCCTGGCCCACTCATGCAGCCAGCGGTAGTTGTGAACGATCTTGGGTGCCATCGGCTCAGCGCGCGCTGCATATACTTCTGGGTTGACGGCGTTGAAAACGCCGCCCACCAAAAAGGGCCGCCATCGCACTAAGGCATGAGTCTCAGCGATGATCGGCTGAATGTTGTTAATCGCGAGATATGTCCAGGGCGAGGACAGATCGTAGAAGACTTCCAGCGATTTCATAGTGGTATTGCCTGAGCGGGTGACTTACTCAGATGCTCACTGCTTACTCATCGCGTTGCAAGTGTTACCGGCGGGGGATCGGGCGGCGCGAACGGCTGTCCTGGCCACCCGGTTGGCACTCAATCGATCTGGGGTAGCCCCGCGAACTGCATCTGGCTAAACGTCTGCACCGGTGCTGCAGCGGTTTCGGCTTGTGAGTGTTCTGCCATCAGAAATGCGCTGATGAACAACATCACAACACCACCAATAAGCATTCGTAAATCTTGCATGATTGACCTCCTGTCTGTGAGAAGTGGCGTCCTGCCACGCGCGCAACCTAAACAAAGTGCCATGCATTCTCAATGTCAGTAATAACAATCAGTCGTGTTGGTCCTTTTTGTCCCGGGCCCGCCCGCAGCAACACCCTAATCGCGGCTCACAAATTAAATAGGAGTGATAAATTGCCGTGAAAATAATGTCAAAAAACCGTTTTAAAATTCAATCAAACGTCTAAAAATAAGTATTCGTAACGTTTTATTGATCAATTAATGACGGATTCGCAAAATAATTCACTTAAAGTTTGTGCCCGGCATGGTTGTCGCAAGCGGGCCAAGAGTAAGTTTTGCAGCGATGGTTGCCGAGTGGCACACCACAATGCAAAACGCGCCCCTGCCACGAAAGTCCGCATTATGTGTTTGGGCTGCAAGCGTGTGTTTCACGGTAGACCGGATCAAAAAACCTGCGGGGCAACCTGTCGCTCGCGGGTTTTCCGCGCTCGACAAAGACAACAGGCAGACGCCGACGGTGCTCCCATGGAATGGAGCCAGAACACGCCTTTCTCGCCCACCGAGCTCAAAAAACAAATGCAGGCACAGCCTTTTGAGGCAGGGGTGGAGTACTCCTGGCTCCCTGCCTCACCGAAAAAGGTGCGCGTCCGCCGCGCCTCGGCGCCTGCCAATCAAATGCGTTTTGACTTTTCTGAGGCTGTTCCAGCAGCTGATAAGGAGTGAAGCGAATTCAGCTTGCGGCGAATGCCCTCGCTTTCGCTCTGGTAGCTGGGATGGAAATAGGCAGCCTGCTCGAGTGCCATAGCTGAGGCGATCCCAGTGGCCCTTATAAAAACCAGGATCCACCATCCACCATGTGGGTTTGTCCCGTGACGAAACGGCTGGCATCCGAGGCCAGGTAGATGATCGTCCCCGTGAGGTCGGTGGTCTCCAGATTGCGCGGAATCAATTGGTTTGCGGCGATGACTGCCTTGGCTTTTTCGAACTTTTCCCCAAAAAACTCTTCGGTGCCCTCAGTCATTACCGCAGAGGGTGCGACCGCATTAACGCGAATATGATCTCGCCCCAGTTCTCGCGCCATACCCCGGGTCATACCGATCACGGCAGCCTTGGAGGCGACGTAATCGAGACCATAGGGGAGACCAAAAACCGCTGCAAGCGAGGCGATGTTGATAATAGAGCCGCCGTCACCGCTCTCTCGCATGTAACCAACCACGGCACGGCTCGTGAGCCAAGTCCCTTTGATGTTGACTTGCATCACCTGATCCCACTGCCGTTCATCGAGATTTTCGAATCGCGCGCCTTGCAAGCCTGCATATAGTGCGGCGTTATTGATCAGGACGTCAATCCGCCCGAAGGCGTTAACAGCCAGGGCCGCCATCGCAGCGCAGCTGTCGCTGTCTGACACATTGAGGGTGGCGGCGAGCGCTCGCCCACCACTGGCCTCGATTGCCGTAACAGTATCGTGACAATCATTGATATCGGCGGCCACCACCGCCGCGCCTTCCGCTGCAAGTGCTTCGGCATAAGCCCGGCCCAGCCCGCGGGCAGCGCCTGTTACGACTGCTACTTTCTTGTTTAATTGCATGGTGACGCCTCTAGGAGTGCGCTTAACTGCGCGGGACTCTTCTGATGAGGTGAACATGGATCCAGCAGTCCCGCGTAAATCTCACCGTCTTTGACGACAGCAGCGATGTTGTCGGCTTGCTGCAAAATGCTGATCTCCTCTAACGGATTGCCTTTTACAACCACCAGATCGGCGAGGTTGCCGGGCTCTAAAGTGCCGAGGCCACCCTCAGGCATAAATGCTTCACCACCGTGTTTGGTCGCCGCTTGCAATGCTTCCCCGGGTGAAAAGCCAAAGTACTCAGTAAAGTACTCCAATTCTTTGGCATAGGTGCCGTGGGGTGTGATATTGAGTCCGTAGTCTCCCCCCACCAATACCCTGATGCCCAAATCGCGCATACGTTTTACCGACTGTTGCGTGGCCTCAAGTTCTGCTGCGTACCCCTCGTGCTCAGAACTACCCGTCTCGAAGCCAAAACTCCTGTAGTGCTCGAGAAAAGTAATCTCCCACGCGACGGCAGGCCCCACAAAAACGTTATCACGATGCGCTTCCAGTAGTTCCAATGCTTCGCTATCGAGATAATTGGCGTGCCCAATGAAGTTCACACCAGCACGCACCGCCTGTTTTACGGCTGCCGCTGAACGTGCATGGCATGCTACGCGCATACCGCGGTGGTGAGCTTCTGAGACCAGCACCTCCAGTTCCTCGTCGGTAAACCCCAGCACGCCGGGTTTGATGCCCCCGCCCGAGGAGAGCAACTCGCCATCAATCATCACTTTGACAACATCCACGCCGTTTTTGGAGAGCGTGCGCACCGCCTTGCGAACCTCCCAAGGCCCGTCGGTAATCATGCCAAGACCATCTATTTTTAGTTGTGCATAGTCCGGGTGAAGATCGGCGTTGCTGCCTGTTGACCCAATGTCTCGCCCGCCTGCCAATAACCGAGGACCAATGACCTCGCCACATTCGATCCCGCGCTTCAAAAAAGCATCGACCCGATGGACCGAACCAAAACTGATTGCCGAGGTAAAGCCCGAGCCCAACATAATTCTGGCATTGTGAATCGTCTTGATCATCACCTCCTCTACGGGCGATTTGTCGAGCTCGAGCGGGCCGTTATTGGTGTATGAAAGGTGAGCATGGGATTCGACCATGCCTGGCATGACGAAATGGCCCTGACCATCGATCACTTGCGCGTCCTCGCTGAGCGCCGGGCTCGCTTCTGATGGTCCGGCGTAGCGTATGCATTGACCTTCAATGATCACCATTGCATCCGCGCAAAAGTAGTCAGCGTGGCCATTAAATAAACTCACATTTTGCAGTGCAATCACGACAACCTCAGAAGTCTTTTGGCATTGTTGGAGAGACAAACCGCGTCGGGCGGAAGCACATCAGGCGTATCAAAACCGCCCAAATTGGTGCCCAGCACCAAACGCTCTTCGTGTGCGAAGTGGCGCAACGCCGCGCTCGCCACAGACCCTTTTACATGGGTATCAAACCACAACTTTTGCAACTCATGCAGGAAACCGTTGTGCCTCACGCCGTCAGAGACGGTGGGATCGATCTTCGCTAGCTGGTCAATTTTTTCGGCGAGAAATGCGACGGTGCCGCCGCCGTGCGATACGCAAATATCGAGGTTTGGGTGACGATCAAGCACACCTCCCAGAAGTATTTGAGCGACCGCGAGCGTTTCTTCCTGCGCGTAACCAAGACTGAGCGACAGGTTGTGCTTGCTGAGCCGGGGATCTGCCAAGCCTCCCGTGCCATCAGTGGAGCTGGCATGGATAAATAACGGGATATCAAGTGACACCAATTTTTCATAGAGGGTATCCAATGATTGACAGCCCAAACCTTGCGGTACGTCAGTCCCGATCATGGCACCTTTTAAGCCCAGCGACCGAACCGCATAATCCAATTCGTCACATGCCGCGGAGACATCCTGAAGGGGGAGCGCCGCCACCCCGAAGAAGCGGTCAGGGTATTGCTTCAGGGTGTCGGCCATTAATCGGTTATGTGCTCGGCAGAACGTGACTGCCGTATTCGCCTCAATACCGTGAAAGAACGTCAGTGGGTTTGGAGAAAGCACCTGTTGCTCAATTCCAAGACGATCCAGATGGTCGACTCGCAGCCCGAGGTCAGTAAATACAGTGCCCTCGTAGGAGATGGGCTTGAAGGTGTATTCGCCGATACGAAAAAACGGTTCGCCCTCCGTATTGACGCCTGCCTCTGGCCCATACCGACCGGCGGTGCCATTCAGAGCCATGAACACCACGTGGGCATGGACATCGATCACACCGGTTGTCATGTCGGAAGCATGGGAAAATAGCGACTCATCGGTGCACCTTAGCAGTGCGCCAGCGGTCGCAACAGTATCTTCAGCTCGCGCGACGCAGGTTTACGTTGTCGAGACGTCACATTACCCTGCACAGGCATTCGGGACAGCAGCCAAGTTGAGAGTTTCATGATTGAAAAGACGACATTTCCCATCGCAGCAGTGCGGACTCAGTTTCCATCGTTGGCCACCGCCGACGACGGACAGCGCCGTATCTATTTCGACAATGCTGCCGGTACTCAGGTGCCGCAGCAGACGATAGATCGCATTGTTGATTTCTTTCACCGATTCAACAGCAATACGGGGGTTTTCAATTCCACGTCAGTTGAAGTCGATGCCATGTATGCCGAGGCGGTCGCAGCAATGGCTGATTTTCTCGGCACCCCTGATCTTGGAGAAGTGATTATCGGGGCCAATATGACAACCCTCACCTACCAGCTGTCGCGCAGCCTCGCGCACCAATTTGCGCCCGGTGACGAGGTCATCATTTCTCGCATGGAGCACGAGGGCAATGTTTCGCCCTGGCTGCAGATGGCCGAGGACAGGGACATGGTGGTGAAGTGGCTGGAATTTGACCGCGATACCTGGCGCGTTGAACCCGCCTCACTGGAAGCCCTGCTGACGCCGCGCACCCGGGTATTGGCGCTGAACTACGCCAGCAACCTCACAGGGGGTGTTAACGATGTGAAAACGCTGACAGCGATGGCCCAAGCCGCCGGCGCTCTCGTTTATGTTGACGCCGTTCAGTACGCCTCGCACCGCTTGATTGACGTTGCGGATCTGGGCTGCGATTTCCTCGCGTGCTCTCCCTATAAGTTCTATGGCCCACACCTGGGCGTGGTGTTTGGGAAGCGGGCGCGCCTGGAGACGCTTCACGCCTACAAGTTGCGCTGTGCCACCAATGATCTGCCCTTGCGTTTTAGCATGGGCACGCCGGCATTTGAGCTCATTGCCGGCTTGCTGGGGACGCTGGCGTATTTTATGTGGCTAGCAGAAACAATCGGCGCAACGGGAGATCGCCGATCGCAATTCAAGGCGGCGTACGACGCAATGGGCACCCACGAGGATCAGTTAACCGAGGCCCTAATCAAGGGGCTTTTGGAACTGCCCGGATTAACGCTCCAGGGGGCCGATACCCTGGAGCACCGGGTGGCGACCATCTCCTTTACTCACGACCGTCATCCGGCCAGTTCCATCGCCCGGGAACTCTCGGCGTCGGGACTATTTTGTCATTGGGGCGACAATTACGCATTTGAGGTGGCGCGCGCCTTGAATCTTGACCCTGACGAGGGGGTACTGCGTCTGGGCCTCGCTCACTACAACACGCTGGGAGAGGTAGAGCAGGCGCTCGAGATGATTCGTGCAACCCTCGCTGCGTAGCGCGTTCTCAGTCAGCGGCGTCGGTTTCGGCCCAGAGGGTCTCCACCCACTGGCGTATCGCCAGCCCTTCCTGCCAGCGATCAGATAGCTCCCGCTGATCGGCATTGGTAATGGCGTAGGGGGGGGGACCCAACTCCACCAAAAACCGGAGCGTGGCATCCCCCTGCTGCCGGGAACGCCAGCCATCGAATCCCGCCTTCCACCAACGGCGATATTGATCGACCCACGGGGCATGTTGCGGGAAGTCCAGTGGAATCTGGATTTGCTGGTTGTTGGATATCCGCCCCTGAAAGGAGTCGGAACGCGCCAATACCGTGGCAAAGTACGCGGCGTCGGTGTCACTGAGCGGCAGTTGCAGCTCCCTGTCCACAACAAAGTGAGAAAGGTCAGCACAGAGTCGCAGCGCCGGCACGGCAGCTAACACTTCCAGCGTATAAAACAAGTCATTGAGCGTGCCGTTACGATGGGTTTCAAGCAGCACGGGAAACGGATAGTGCTCGGCCATGCGCAGCCAGGCATCGACCACGGGGACAGCCTCTTTTGGGGTCAGGGGCATGATTCCGCCAATGACATTGACCTGCGTGGCGTTCATTTCCTCTGCAAGGCCAAGCAGTGGCTCAAGGGAGGCCACGTCGTGTGGGAATGCATTCACCATACACTTCAGGCCGAGCGCTTCAAATGAGGGCCTCAGCTTTTGACAGTCTGGAATCTCGGCGACATTGGGGTCGAGACAGGCGCCTACGTACCCCGCCTCGGCAATGCGAGCCAGGTGAGCTTCTGGATGCGCTTCGGCGACCCCTGGGATGCGCTGCTCCATTCCCCACAGTGACTGATAGACCTCGAGCGAGTGGGTCATGTCAGAAGGCGGTCAAAAAAGAGGCGGCATTCCCTCCAGTGAGTTGGGCTGATTGCGCCGCTCGCAAAAAAGCCTTGCCGCTGACCGCCTGCAACCCCGGTGCGTCATGGAAAATACGATAGCGGCGATAGCGGTGATACATCACCAGCTGCGGCCAGAGACGAATGACCGTGTCGGGATTTTCACCGAACAACTCCCGATGCAATGCCGGCAGTTCGAACCAGGGTGTAGTGGGTTTGGCGTGGTGCGCGTTGTGATAGCCAAAATTCAGTATGAGCCAGTTCACCCATTCGTAGCGCCACGAGAATATGGGGCTGAAAGTATGCTCCTGCTCCCAGGCGAGATCTCCCTTGTGTTCGGAGACTTCGTCGGTAAAAAGGTTGGTTCGATAGGGGTAGTCGTGCTCAAGGCCGTCCACGAAACGCAATACGATAATCATCAGCATATAGGCAATCAGATACCCGGCTAATGCAATCGGCGCATACCACGCGAGAGCGGCCAGAAGGCTGAAACGAACCAGTATCACCGCAACGTTGCGCGGCATTTGGTGGCGTCGTTGAGGAATGATGAATGCAGTGAAGACCATAATGGTGTGCATCAAAATGCAGTGGGCGGGGATGTAACACCACTCCAAAAAGATCGTGATCCGATAGACCAGCGGGTGGTTTCTGAAAAAGGCCTCGTAATCGAACCACACCACATCGTCGTTCTCGACATGGTGACGGAAGTGTTTGGTGCGGATGTCTTGCACGGTGCCATAACAGGAGCCACATACCCAGCCCAGTAGCGCTGCCAGTTGCAGGTTATGCCGGTTTGTACTGAACACGGTGTTGTGGGCGCACTCATGAATCATGTACGCGGCAATGATCATGCCGTGGCCCAGGAGCAAAATCCCCGGTAGGAAGCCGCCCCAGTAGCCGCTGAGCAGAAAGTACCACCCTGTCGCATAGGCTAGCAGTGCATAGGCGATGGCGCCGGTGTGCCACAGTCGCCCCTGATGAGTTTTAAAGGTCCAGGTAGTCATAGTGCGGGCGTCGGTGCAGTCGCAACACCGACAGCATTCCTGAAGAGAGCGTTAGCGCAGTATACGAACGCGGCGAGGTGAAAAAAACCGTGGTGAGCTCATACACGTGGACTACCTGTGGTTTATTGCGGACGATAGTCCTCCACAGCCTCCCCCAGCACCCGCAGGCCCAGCGTGGTCACCGCGGCGGCCAATATCATGCCCAACCACCAGGGCAATCCCAGGCTGGTTGGAATTGTCCCACACAGCAGGGCTGCGGCACCTGCCAGTATCGCGTAGGGCAACTGGGTTCTCACGTGTTCAATGTGGTCGCAGCCGGCGGACAGGGATGACATTACCGTGGTGTCTGAAATAGGCGAGCAGTGATCGCCCCACACGGCGCCGGTCAGCACACCGGACACCGAGCTGAAGAGAATATGATAGTCCTCTGTGCCAGGCGCTCCCTGACTGCTCATAATTGCCCAGCACAGGGGCAACACCAGAGGCAAGAGAATACCCATCGCTCCCCAGCTACTCCCGGTTGAAAAAGCGGTAAAGGCGGCGAGCACAAAAATGGTTGCGGGCAGTGCCGATACCGGCAGACTGTCACCCAGACTGGCAATAAGAAAATCAGCCGTGTGTAGTTCGCGGCTGATTTCCGACATTGACCAAGCCAGCACCAGGATAATCATGGCGATAAAGGTAAATCTCGCCCCAGATACCCAAGCATCGACAATTTCATCGAGTGACAGCAGCCGTTGTACTGCGGTCACGACAATCGCGGTAAGCGCTCCGGCGAGCGACGCCCACATCAATGCGCGATAAGAATTGGCGGAGCCTATAATCTCGCTGATCGTCTCGCCCTCGCCGGTGACGTATAGCCCTACCAAAATGCCAATCACCATCACGACAACAGGAATCAGCGCGTTCATCGCATGGGGCGGCACACCCTCCTTCATTGCAAGAGCAGCCTCGTCATCCTGACCGACTTTGGATTTAACGGGTGGTGCCGTCACCCCGGTGGAACGTGCGCGCCGCTCAGCAGCGAGCATTGGCCCGAATTCGCGACCGGTGGTGATGACCAAGACCACTAGCAGAATCGCCATGAAGGGGTAAAAGCTGTAGAGAATGGAGTTTAGAAAAATACTGTATGGGCTCATCTCTAAGCCCTCCAGGTGAACGCTGGCATCGGCAATGAGGCTCACCTGGTAGCCGATCCAGGTTGTGACCAATGCGACGGTCGCCAGCGGTGCCGCCGTAGAATCAACGATGTACGCTAATTTCTCTCTTGATATACGCAAGCGATCGGTGATCGAGCGGCTGGTGTTCCCCACAACCAACGTGTTCGAGTAGTCATCAAAGAAGATGAGAAGACCCAGTGACCACACGGCCAGTTGACCGCGTTTCGCACTATTAGCCCCGGTGATGATCCACTCGACGATGCCGCGCATACCGCCGTTGCGCGAAATGATGCCTACCATCCCGGCAATCATGAAGGTGAAGAGCATGATCGTCGCGTGGTCAAAGTCTGCGACGGCGTTGGCGACATACACCTCGAAGCTGGCGAACAAACCAGTGAAAATTCCTTTGCCGCTCAAGCCCTCGAGTGCCCAAGCCCCCAGCCACAAGCCCAGCATCAAGGCGGGAAGTACACTGCGCAACAGCAGCGCCATCCCAATCGCCAGTAGCGGCGGGAGAATCGATACCCAGGCGGGAATTACCGGCACGGTGACGTTGCTGGTTACGACGTCATCCACCATTAAACGTAAGGCCAAGGTACCGGTATCTTGCGCAATGACCTCGGGGAAGACCCAGTTTCCTTCGTTTCTCTGGGCTTGGTAAACGCGGTCGTTAACGATCAGCGTGGGAACGCTGACCAATGTCGATGCGTCGGATGCCCCCGTGTTGCTGACCGCCAGGTCGTAGGGAATGCCTTCGAGGAATACCTTGGGGGCGGTAAGGCGGGCCTCACCGCCCAGTGCGATGGGTGCTACGGCACAGAGGGCGGTGACGCACAGGGTGCGCATTAATCGACTGAAGAAGGTCTCTCGCATGCAGCGCCCTCGATGATTTATGCTCGATTATTACAGTAATCGTTGGCGCTGTGGCCGCCGCAGTGCGATTAAATAGGTTTGCCGGAGTTCCCGCTGGGCGGGTTGCACCAGTGTCTCGGGAGGAGCAATGCTTGAGTTTTTTCTCCTGCTAACGGCGGGCTTGTTGGGTGGCGTCGTCAATACCGTGGCGGGCGGCGGCAGTTTCATTACCTTCCCGGCGCTGCTGGCAGTCTATTTCTTTCTGGCAACTTATGCAGTGGTGTGATCACGAGCGCATTGGACGTATTTTGGAAACTGCAGTGCGGCCAGTGCGCCGACAATTGAAAATACCAGCAGCATGATGAAGAGATGCTGAAAACCTAAAAGTCCGGGGTTTTGATCTATCAAAAATCCGGCAACAGCCGCCACATAAACGTCGGGCGTGTAGCCGATCACAGAAACCACGCCGACTGCCGTACCGGTTTGCGCCAGGGGAATACGACCCTCCTGTAGCAGGCCAAAGTAAAGCCCGCGCAAGCCGAAAATCGCAACGCCGGTTACCACCGTATTAAGCAAAATCATTGTCAGCGAGCCAAGTGCGGTGCCTGTAAACGCAAACAGCGAGTGACTGATAATCAGCAAGACAAAGCAGACCGCGGCCATACGCGAGATACCCCAACGGTCACCCAGGATACCCAGTACAAGTGCCGCAATGGGCCGGGTCCACGCCCCGATGGTGACGATTTCTGCGGCATCAATCTCGTCGAGGCCATGGCCACGCACGGCAAACAGCGCATATTGATCGAAGGCTTTGTAGCTGGTGTAAGCACACACAACAACGGCTGTTTGTAGCCAGACCACTTTCAGTCGGACAACCGATTTCAGATGTTCAACAACCTGGGAAGGGGAGGGTCGGCTGACGGGGTTCGCGTCTTCACCCAGTCCGCGTAGGGTTATCCACACCATGACGCCAACCCCCGCCGTTACCGCGGTATAGCCATAAATGACCTGTTTCAGGATCACTCCTTTCTGCACCAGAGTGGCCTCGTCATACCCTAGCGGGAACGCGGCGGAAAAAACAAAAACCCCGACGGATGCGAGTACGGCCGCGAGCAATCCTCTGCCGCCGTCAAGCAGTCCGTAAGCCATGCCTTGCTGATTATCGCCCCCCCATGCCCGCGTAACTTTAATCAGCGCAGCCCAAAACAGCAGAATGCTGGTCAAGCCGAAAAAGCCCCATACCAACATGACGCCAACAACATCGGGAAAAGACGCGAGATATAAACCGCCTGCCGCCGTAGCCCACAGTGAGCCCGCCATTAGTACTCGCGGTTCATAGCGATCTGCCAGCGGCCCGCCAAAAAAATAGGCGACCATGGCAACAAATCCATAGGCGCTCTGGGCGACGCCCAGTTCGGTAGCGGTAAGATCAAAGACTTCGAGAAACGTGGGGCGAAAAAAGCGTGTGACGTGATAGGGCAGGGTAAAAATAGCTTCCCCTGCGCAAATCAGAGAAAAAATCACCAAGCCGCGCTGCCAGCGAGAGGTCGTCACGGGGCGTTTACCGACGCGGCGCCGTGATGCGTCGAATAAAGGAACAAGGCGAACCCGCCCAAAAGTAACTCGATGATATTTTGACAGTTTTAGTCGATTTCGTTGGCGTTCGGATTATCATCAATTGCGAGTTTTCCCTACTCTGGTGAAGCAGGTTCAGGAGGACAGGCCTTGGGTCGCATCCTCAAGACGCTCCTGATCCAGTTGATCCCCTGAAGCGGCGCGTGCTTTGGCGAATCGCGCGATGGCCAGATACACCACGGGTGTCAGGTACAAGGTGAAAGCGGTCGCTAATCCCATACCGCCAAAGACCACCCAACCCACCGCAGACCGTGCCTCCGACCCCGGTCCTGAGGACAAGATCAGCGGCAATGCGCCGAAAATAGTGGAGACCAGCGTCATGACAATCGGCCGCAACCGGATGCGCGCGGCTTCCTCTATCGCGTCGCGCACGGCATAGCCGCGGTCTCGGAGCTGATCGGCGAACTCGACAAGCAAGATACCGTTTTTTGCGATGAGCCCTATGAGCATGACGAGGCCTACCTGAGAGTAGATGTTCAAAGAGGTCCCGGTGAGGTAAAGCGCACCAACCGCGGCGGCAAGGCCAAAGGGCACGATCGCCATGATGACCAGCGCCGAGGTAATGCCCTCGAATTGTGCCACCAAGACTAAAAACACGATAAGCAGGGCAAATCCGTAGGTGATCATCGTTTCTCGCTTGGTCTCAGCCAGTGTGGCCGCCTCGCCGCGGGTGATCAGCACGATGCCCTCGGGCAGCGTTTCCTCGGCAAGGGCGAAGAGGTCGTCGACCGCCTCTTGCATTGCAACCCCTGGATTGATTTCCACATCCAGCTCTATGGCTCGACGCTGTTTGCGCCGATCCAGTTGCCCTGCTACGCCTTTCTCATTCAGTTGCACAATACTGGCCAGCGGCACCAGCGCGCCCGATCGGGTGCGGACGTAGAGATTGACCAGATCGTCTGGGTCCCGGATTTTGTCCGAGCCGGCTTCGAGAATAATGGGCACGGTCTGATCGTCTGCATTGAGATCGACAATGCGTGAGCCGTCTACCATCACCCGCAGCGTTTGGGCCACATCCTCCAATTGAATGTCCAGATCGGACGCGCGCTCGCGATCGATTTGCACGGATAGCTGCGGCTGTGAGGGATCGTAGCTGATACGGGGCCGGCTGACGGAGCTTACCCGCTCCCGTATGGCGTCAGCATAGTCTCGCGCAGCGGCGTAGATTTCCTCGTAATCGGTGCCTAATAGGGCCAGCGAGAGCCCGCCGCTCGAGGCGCCGCGCAGATTCAGGGAATTGGCACTGAAAATGCGCGTAGTCATGCCCGGGAGATCGGCAAAAAGCGGCTTGAGTTCTTCGGCAATCTCCTGCTGGCTCCGCGCTCTGGCGTCCCAATCGGCAAGCCTGCCGACGATGAATACGATGTTGGGATCCCAGCGACCGATATTGGAGTAAAGAGAAGTGATCTCACCGCGATCCAGTATCGGCACGAGAATATTCTCCATGCGATCAGCTTGGCGCTCGGTGTAGTCCAACCCAACGCCGTCCGGCCCTCTCGCGAATATCATGACAGAGCCACGGTCTTCTTGAGGCAGCAATTCCTGATCCAGAAAAACATAGAGCCCTGAAGCGACCGCCGCCAGTACCAGGCAGAGTGAAAAAGCGCGCCGAGGCGCGTTGAGTGTGGCCACTAACGAACGGTGATAGCCCTTCGCCAGCTGGTTGCCCCATGCCTCAATGCGTCGCTCCCGTGGCTGAGACACTGCCAGGCGAGCCATCGCCGCAGGTACGAGGCTCAGTGCCACAAAAGAAGAGATCGCCACTGCTACGGCGAGGACCAAACCGAATTCCTGAAAGAGGCGGCCGGCGGTCCCGGGTAAAAAAGCGATGGGCACAAAAACGGCAATCAGCACCGCCGTGGTCGCGATTACCGCGAAAAAGACCTGTCGCGTGCCAGTGACGGCCGCGGTGCCCGGTCCCGCGCCCTCGGAACGGCGTCTTTGCACGCTCTCAAGCACCACAATGGCATCATCCACGATCAGACCGGCGGCCAGAACCAGAGCCAGCAGTGTCAGAATATTGATTGAGAAACCTAACGCCCAACTGGCTGCCAGCGTGCCCAAGAGCGAGATGGGGATGGCGGCAGCGGGTATCAGCGTCAGGCGCATTGAGCCGGTAAAGAGCCGGATGGTGCTGATAACGACAAGCACGGAGACGAGCAGGGTCGTGATCACCTCCCGGACTGAGCCTCTGATAAACACCGAGTCATCCGAGATGATCTCCAGCTGGAGATCCTGCGAGCGGCTGTTGATATCGGTCATTGCCTGACGAACACCCGCGGCGATGTTGATGGTGTTGGAGCCCGCTTGACGGATAATGCCGATTCCCACCACCCGCTCGCCGTTCAGTCTGACAATCCCCGAGGCATCTTCGGGTGAGAAGGCCACTTTGGCGACATTGCGAATACGAATTTCATCCCTGATGATGAGCGAGCCGATATCTTCCTCTTTGGTGACCGCAGCATCGGCCCTAACCAGCAGTTGCTGATCACCTGTGCGAAAACTGCCCGCTGGGACATCGAGCGGCGCCGCCCGCAGCACCGCCGCCACATCGGCAACGGTCAAGCCATAGCTGGTGAGCCGCAGAGGGTCCAGAATAATCCGCAGCACACGTTGCCGCGATCCGAACAATGGCACATCGGCGACACCTGGCAGGGATATGAAGCGTGGCACGATGTCCTGCTCGATAAGCTGACTCAATTCCTCTTCGGAATACAGGGAAGACCTGACTGCGATTCGAATGATTTCTTCGGCGCGCTCGTCGGCTTTGAACACCGACAACTGTTCAACGGCCTCAGGTAAGTCACGCTCGACCCGGCTGACGGCTTCGCGGACATCCGATGCGGCTTGATCGACGTCAATATTGGGGCGGAATTCGATGTAAATGCGGGCGCTGTTTTCTTCGCTCGAGGAGTTGATCTCGAGCACCCCTGAGACGCGGGCGGCCGCGCCCTCCAGCAAGCGCGTGACTTCGGCATCCATTGTCTCGGGTGAGGCGCCCGGCAGGAATGCTCTGACCGAGACAACAGGCCTATCCACATCGGGTAGCTCGCGCACTTCGACGGCCATTAGCGCAGCCAGGCCGCCAATTGCCACCAGCAAATTCATAACCAGTACCAGCCACGGGCGTCGGACACCCAGCTCGGGAAGACCGCCCCCCAGTGGAGTTGGTTTAGCCATTTCCCTGCTCGTCAGTCGTAGCAGGAGCAGCTGCTCTTAGGCTGGCGTCGAGCTCGTTGGGGGTTAGTACGCGCAGCGCTGCGCCGGCGCGAACTGACTGAATGCCCTCCATCACGACCTGTTCGTTTTCAGCCAGATCGCCGTCCACCAACACGGCATTCGCCATGCGTTTTACCAGAGACACCTCGCGACGGACGGCAACACCTTCATCAGCATCAGCGATCCACACGTAGGCGCCATCGGCACCCCATTGCACGGCCACATCCGGTACCGATAGGAAGGCCCCCCGTGAGGCGCTCAAACTGATTTCAAAGGCCATACCCGGTCGGAACCGATCGTCGGCATTGTCGATGGCCGCTCGGGCGATGAACGATCTCGAATTCACATCAATGCGTGAATCAACGGCGATGATTTCTCCAGACACTGCTTTATCTGCGGCGTCCCACAAACGCAAATTGACGCGAGTGCCCCGCGATACCCGCTCAACGTAGACCTCGGGAACCGAAAAGTTGACGAGCAATACTGCTCTGTCATCAATGGTGGTGATCAGGGTATTGGTATCAATACGGTCACCGACGTCGATTTCGGTGAGTCCCACCCGTCCAGCGAAAGGAGCGACGATGCGCCGGCGGTCCAAATCTACTTTTGCTTGCTCCAGCGAAATCCGTGCGCTGTCGACCGCCGCTTGCGCGTCATCCAACTGGCTTTCAGGGATGTTGGCGTCTCGCGCATTGACCGTGGTGTAACGCTGAACCAGTCGCTCTGCATCGGCGAGCTGCACGGTTGCAAGCTCTACGGCCAGCCGCTCGTCCCGGTCATCCAACTGGAGCAGCAGATCGCCGCTTTCCATAAACTGATCGGCGCTGATGTTGACGGCGGTGACACGGCCCGATGTATCGGAGAAAACATTGACGCTTTGCTGGGCGCGCGCGGTACCAACCGAGGTCAGCGTTTCCATCAGGTCGGTTAATGTTGCAGGTTCTGTCACCACTGGGATAGCTGCGCCCTGAGAAAAATCGAACCGCGGCGCGGGAGATTGCTTGGAGCAACTCAGTAGCATGCCCAGCAGCGTCAGCATCACAAGCCCGCGCAGGCGCATCAGTGTTAACCTGCACACTGGATGTTGATCAGACAGCCTGTCAGTCATTGGGACCTTTGCTCCATTGGCCGGAACCGGCGAGCGAGTTATGCCGCCCGTGACGGATTATTCTGCTTAAGCCAGGGCGGGTGATGATTCTACGCCAAATTCGCTCACCCGGATGGGGTTTTGTTTGTTGGCAGACAGTGCAGCGACGCGGTGTCACAATGTCAGTAGATCGTGGTTATCAATTCACCAGCCGTTGCAGAGCATGTGGGTATGTCGGAGTCAAAGGAAGAAGATACTGAGGGTATGCTGCCGTGTCGGGGATGCACCGTGGATTGCCCCAATAGAGCCCGTTGTGGCGGCATGCCGTGGCGTCTGCCGCGTGAGCAAGACGGCGACCACGGCGGGGGCGAGGGCGTTAACCCGGCGTAAAATTACGTCCCCACTCAAGCTGCGTCAGACAGAGGGTCCCGCAAGAGGATGCGCTTTACCAATGGCGCGAAGTGCGCCAGCGGCTGCGTCGGGTATGCGGGATCGAAAGCCCCCCAGTCCCTCAGCCAGTCGCGCCAAAGACCCCAAAAAGCGATCCGGTACCGTGGCGACATAGCGCCGTTCGTGACGATCGAGCAAGCGGTAATCGGCTTGCGTGCCTTGTTTCATGTCGGTGAAAGAGACTGTTTCCATGAGGTGCGCCCCAGTACCGGTGATCTGCTTGGCAGTGTAGGCTGAATGATAGGAGCGGTGGGAGCGGGCATCGACCTCTTGGGTTGGTGTTATGGCTGTTGTAAACAAGGTGGTGTGAATGGGACCCATGAATAGGGGGCTGTTGCTGGCGGGATTGCTCGGCGCTTCGGGTGTGGCTGCGGGTGCTTTTGGCGCTCACGCCCTCGACGGCATGGTTACGGTGGAGCGTCTCTCGGTATGGGAGACGGCAGCAAATTACCATCTTATTCATTCGGTCGTGGTGCTGGTGCTGGTGCTGCAGCCGCAGCAGCACCTATGGCGTTGGCCCATCGCGGGTTTTTCACTTGGCATCGGTTGCTTCTCGTTTTCACTCTATGCGCTGGTGTTAACGGAGGTATCCTCACTCGCCATGATCACCCCGATGGGCGGGCTGTTGCTTATCATCAGCTGGCTCGCCGTTGTTCTCAAAGCCCGGCAGTGGTCGGCCTGAGCTGTTGTCCGGTGACTTGAGCGACCTGGTGGTGGGTCGGGGAGTATCTCCCAGCGCTTAGGACACGCTTGAGTCTGTCAGCGGTTGGAAGGGTTCATCGGCACGAATGAATAGCCACAGTGTGGCGCCGATAAAGGCCATGACCGTGCCGGTTGAGAGAGCCGCTACCCAGCCGATGTGGCCCGCGAGAAAAGGCATGAGCGGCGCGACCACGATGCCCGCGAGATTGCCGCCAGTATTCATGACGCCACAAGCGGGCGCCGTGTAAGGCCCCGCCACATAAGTTTGTGCCGACCAATAGGCCCCCTCGGTTAATTGCGTGCTCGCAAAGCAGAGCGACAGCAACGCGACGGCGACGTAGGGCGAGTTTGCATAGAGCCCCAGGTACAAAAAGATGCCGGCACCGATGAGCCCGGTGATGGCGGGTATTCGGCAACCCAGCCGGGGGCCGAGCCTCGCGCAAAGCGTGTCACAGGTATAGCCCCCAACCGATGCCATGACCGCACCGCATAACCAGGGCAGAGAGGCGAGAAAGCCGGTCTCGAGGATGCTGAAACCCAGCTCGGTGACCAAGTAGTGAAAGAACCAGGTGAAAAAGAGGTAAAAGATACAGTTTTCTGCGAAATACGCTGCGGTCAGAAGTAGGGTGTTTCTATTGCGAATGAGTTGTTTCCAGGCCCCTAAACCCAGCTGTGGCGTGAGTCCCTCGCGTCCCGCCTGTATCCGGGCGAGCTCGCTCTGCGTCATCGCCGGATGGTCGGCGGGGTCATCGGTGGCGTACCACCACCACAACCAGAAAAGCGCCACACCCAGCGGGATGAAGATATAAAAGGAGGCCCGCCACCCCCAATACACCATGACGACGGCTACCAGTGGCTGTGCGAGCGCTGCACCGAGTGTCAGCCCGGTGCTCCCTACCGCATTGGGCAACGCCCATTGCCCTACCGGAAACCAACGTTCCACCACAGCCGCCTGGATCGGATAGATCGGCGCATGAGAGACGCCCACCAGAAAACGCACGATAATGAGCGAGGCTATAATGCCCAAGCCGGAACTGAACACTTGGCCGGGCAACCAACCCGTCAGCCCTGTGGTTAACACCCATATCAACCCGACGCTGGTGAGTGCGGTGCGCGGCCCCAGGAATTTACCCAACACCCCCCCGGGCAATTGGCATAGCGCATAGCCCCAGATGAACGCCGCATAAACCCACCCCATTTCCAGTTCACTGATGCCCAGTTCGGGCATCATGAACTCGCCTGCAACGTGGATATTCTGTCGCATCAGGTAGGACAGAAAGCTGAGTAAAAAAAGTACGCTGAACAGGCGCCAGCGGGTGGGTATTGTGCTGAGAGACCTCATCTTTGAACTACCGACATTGGGGATGTCGAGGCGCCTGTTCCCCTAGGAGATGGCGCTGCGGGCGGGGCCGCAGCGTGGGCCCTCTCGGTTTGCCCGTGGCGATCTTTTTTGTCGAATATTTTCAGGGGTCGAGCGCCGATAATTTTTTACCCACGTAGCGACGAATATCGAGGCTGTAGTCCTCCATCTGTGCGTAGTAGCCATGGTTAAAGACCCGATTCCGCATGCCGCGTTGAACGCTCTCGCAAATTTCCCAGTCCTGCCGATTAACCAGATGCCAGAAATCCACTGCATCGCTGCTATCAAAATCCGGGCTTTCGATTTCTGTCGGGTGAAAAAGGAAGTCACACTGGATTCGGGTATGACCCGCGCGCTGCGGCCACAGGTAGAACGCGGCCACGTGATCCATTGACAGGCTCAGCATCAGGTTGGGGTAAAAAAGCTCGCCCTTGTGGTGGGTTTTTTCCGTTTCACTGAGCCCGGGAAAGGGCGCGCGGTTGGTGCGGCCCGTGGCGGTGAAGGTGTTGGTCCCCTCGCGTTGCGGCACGCCGTCATCCCAATCGAGGCCGTCGCCACCTTGCCGGAACGCCGGCACGATCTGACAAAGCTCCGGATGGACTGGCCCGCAGTGATAGCACTCATTGTAGTTCTCGACGATTACTTTCCAGTTGGCGTTGACCTCATAGCGGAGGGTGGCGCCTACCCTTAAGTCGCTGAGCGGGTAATTTTTTAAACGATCGGTGCCCGCTCCCAAGGTCTCAGATAGAGCAGCAGGCGTCTGCTCGCCAAGGTATGCGAAGAGGAATCCGCCCCATTCTGCCAGCGGGATCCGGTGGAGGGCGACGCCGTCTGTTTCGATGTTGAGGTGCGGTGCCCCGCGCAATCGGCCATCTAAATGATAGGTCCACGCGTGGTAGGGACAGACGATATTTCGCGCAAACGTGCCCATCACGGGACCGGGGTCAGCGAGGGCCACCAGTTCGGTGCCCCGGTGTCGGCAAACGTTGAAGAACGCAGAGAGACCCCCTTCTGCTCCGCGGACGACCAGCAGCGACTGGTCCTTGAGTCGCATCGCCAAATAGTCACCCGGGTTGGGCATTGATTCGCAGCGGCCAACACATACCCATTCCGACTCGAAGATAGCGCGGTACTCAGCGTCGAATTGATCTTCGGAGAGGTAGCTATCTCGGGGAAGCGTTTTTTCCAGTGTCTCGAGCATCGATCGGCTAGCTCGCCGCGTCAGTAACAGGGGTGTAAGCCCTGGCGGGTATCGACAGTGTGACCGGCTCATCGCGCAAATAGGTTGACTCGTCATCGAGCAGGCTGCGTGCATGCAGATGTCCACTATGGACCGCATGGACAATGGCGCCCGGAGCCAGTGCGTCGCCGATCACTGATAGCGCGGCGGGGTAGCTGGTATCGCCATACTCCATCAGGGATTGATACAGGGTGTCGTTGGGCTCGCGATGTCCGACGATTACGACGCCGTCGATTTCAATGCTTTCCTCTGCGTCATTAAACAATTGCTTGAGCCTCGCGCGGCCATCCTGAAAGCCCGCGAGATTGGCAGTGGTACGAATGGCTACATTCGATCGCGCAAGCGCCTGATAGACATAGGGCAGTTCGTTAGTCATGAAAGTCCATGCCGATGCATGGCCCGCGGGTGTGGCGTAGGTGACGTCTTTATTTTGCCCGGCGAGGTGTTCGGCGATGACGCCACCGAGGTAATAATTATCAAAATCAAATACCAGCAGCCGGTCTCCGGTAACCGCGCCTGCATAAACATCCTCTGGCGTAAAAATTTGGGGGCCCTCGAGAAGTGCTGCCGGGATCTCCAGAGGCGAATAAAGTCTGCGCGTCCATCGGGCACCGGTTGCCAATGCAATATGATCAGCGCCGAAGTCCCTAAGCGTTGCGGCATCCAATGGGCTGTTGGTGAACATGTCGACATTGCCCATTTGGGAAAGCGCCCACACGCGGTAATCCCGAACGCGTCGCCAGCTCGCCATTCCCGGCAGCTGGCTTTCCTGCAGGACTCGTCCGCCCCAGTCATCAGTTTGCTCTGCGAGCGTGACATCAAAGCCTTGTCGGGCGGCAATCAGTGCTGCCTCCAGCCCCGCGGGACCGCCTCCGACCACCAGCACTTTGCTGGGAGAGGGGGTCCGCATGAACTTTTCTGGGTGCCAACCGCGTCGCCATTCTTCGCCGGCAGTGGCATTTTGAGTGCAGCGCACCGGTACACCATCGTGCCAGCTGGCAATACAGATATTGCAGCCAATACACTCGCGGATATCGTCGCTGTTTCCCGCTCTGATTTTGGAGGGTAAGAACGGATCCGCAATACTGGCCCGGGCGCCACCGATCAAGTCCAGTACGCCGCGACGGATCTGGGACACCATGGTATCGGGTGAGGTAAATCGGCCAACGCCAACAACGGGTCGATCCGTGACTTGTTTGACAAAGTTGATGATGGGCTCGTGGGCCCCCTCAGGCCTAAATCGGGAGGCACCGCAATCGGTGGGGCTGGAGTCCATCTTTACGTCCCATAAATCGGGGACCTCGGAGAGGAGACTGACGACGCCGTGGGCCTCGCTCTCATAGTGGTCACTGACTTTTGTTCGCAGCTCTTCGAGGCTGATTCGCAGCGCTACCGCGGCACGGCTGCCCGCCTCATCGCGGGTGACTTCCAGCATCTCTCGCACAAAGCGGACCCGGTTTTCCAGTGAGCCGCCATAGCCGTCGTCGCGGTAGTTGTATTCCGGTAGCAGGAACTCGTAACCGAGGTAACCCATACCGGCATAGACGTAGAGGATGTCAAAGCCCGCATCGAGTGCCCGCCGCGTAGCCAGTCGCTGCCATTGCAGCACCTCGTCGATGTCTTTACCGGTCATTTTTTTGGGTCGGAGTTGACCCATGAAGCCGATGTGGGTTGCCGCCCAGGAAATCCCAGAGGGGGACAGCGGGGGGAGGCGGGAGGTCCGGTTCATGACCGCCGCGCCCCCGTGCCAGAGCTCGACAGCGGCTAGGCTGCCGTGTCTGTGGATGGCTTCGGTGGAGAGTGCGTGGGAGGCGATATCGGCCTCGTTCCACAGGCGGGCGAAAGGTAGGGGCGAGTCGTCGGAGCTGGGATGAATCGACACCGCGCCGGTGCTCACAACACCCCAGCCACCCTCGGCTTTCGTCTCGCGGAATGCAGCGCGCACGCGGGGGTTGGCCTCGGTCATGCCGCTGGCATGGGGTACCTGGTAAAAGCGGTTGGGGGCAACCACGGGCCCAATTTTAACCGGCTCAAAGAGCACCCGATGACTGGGGTGGCACGCGGCGAGACTGGCG